>DATGMT010000083.1:0-43504 GCA_035307265.1 Aequorivita sp. | reverse complement strand
CCAAAAAAAGGAAAATCACACGTTCTTCGAATTATTAGAGAGTTATTAGAGCATGAACCTAAAAGCAACAAAACAGACATCGCCAATACTTTAAAGTTTTTGAGCAATGTGATGAAAAAGAAAACTATCGTATTTGTTCTCTCAGATTTTATAGCAGATAATTATCAAGACACCTTAAAAATCGCTGCAAAAAAACACGACGTTACAGGAGTTAGAATTTATGATCAAGCAGAAGAAAAAATACCTAATCTCGGGATGGTACAAATGCAAGATCAAGAAACAGGTGAGTTATTATTAGTAAATACAGGTTCCAAAAGTGTTAGAAACCATTACTATGCATATCATCGCGAACGAGCAGACTATTTTGCAGATGCTTTCACCAAAAGTGGAGCAGGTGCATTGAGCTGTCGTGTGGATGAAAGCTATGTTAAAAAACTATTAGGATATTTCCAAAGACGTTAGTTCTGATATGTTAGATATTAAACAAATTATGGTTGATGAGAATTGGAGTTCAACAAAATTGAACTCTGAAAGGGGCTCCTTATTTCGGTTTTCTATTTCCAATTCACTCCTTTTCCTGTTTTTTATACTTTGTTCTTTTTCTACAATCGCTCAAGTAACCTCATCTGTCGATTCTACAAAAATTAGAATTGGTGAAGAAATCCTATACACTATTAACGTCGATGCAGATTCAACAGACGTGGTTGTATTTCCAGAAGGACAGACATTTGGTCCGTTGGAAATGATAGAATCTTATAAAACTGAAACCACTTTTGAAGCTTCCAAAACAAAGATTATCAAAAGGTACGGGCTCACTCAGTTTGACAGTGGCAACTACACTATACCACCACAACGAATTATCATTAACAACAAACCATTTTTAACAGATTCGGTAAGAATTGAAGTTAACACAGTTGCTATAGATACAACTAAGCAGAAAATGTTTGACATAAAACCTGCAATTGAAATTGATACACCTCCATTCGATTGGTTAAAAATAATTTACTGGATTATTCCTCTTATTCTAGTTGTTGTTCTTGCTATTTATCTTTTCCGAAGAAAGAAAAGAAAAGATGCTGCTAAAAAACAATTACCTCCATATGAAGAAGCAATTGTAGCTCTTCAAAAGTTGGATAATTCTCAACTTTTAAAAGAAAATAAAAGCAAAGAATACTACAGTAATCTAACCGAAATTGTAAAGCGTTACTTAGACCGTGAAGTAGATGAATCTGCCTTAGAAAGCACGAGCGATGAGCTTATCACACGATTAATGATGCACAAAGATGCTGGAAACTTCGATTTCAGCAATGAAA
This sequence comes from Aequorivita sp., assembly GCA_035307265.1. Taxonomy (GTDB): domain Bacteria; phylum Bacteroidota; class Bacteroidia; order Flavobacteriales; family Flavobacteriaceae; genus Aequorivita. The sequence goes on along the minus strand of DATGMT010000083.1, from coordinate 42,191 downwards.
CTATTCGCAAGCTAGATCAAATTTTTAAACGTGCAGATTTAGTGAAATTTGCTAGAATGAATCAGGAGTATGGTCAAGCCGAAGTAGATAGAAAAAATATTGAAGAAATCATTAATGAAACACACGAAGTAATCCCAGAACCAACCGAAGAGGAACTACTAAAAGACAAGGAATATCTCGAAAAACTCCAAAAAAGAAAACAACGAAAGAAATGGATTATTGGAGTCTCTGGCGTTCTAGCACTTCTTATACTTGCGGGAGTTGCTTATGGAGGAATAACCGGTTTTGACAATTTAAAAGATAAAATATTTGGCAATGACCTTCGAGAGCTTGCCGAAGGACGTTGGGTAAAAAGTGAATATGGCTATCCTGCAGTAATTATAGAAACCCCAGAGGTTTTGGTTAGAATAGATAGTCCAATCACAAATGCAGAAAATAGTGTTGTGAGCGGAAAGGATATTTTTAGTTACGGCCAAATGAATTCTCCTTTACACATTGCCGTGTCCACCACACAGTTTAGACAGCAACAAGATATTGACTTAGATTCAGCTCTTGACGCTGTATTAGACGACCTTGAACAAAGTGGTGCAAAAAACTTGCTAGTTAAACGAGATGATTTTGAAACAAACAAAGGAATTAAAGGCTTAAGAGCATATGGCGAATTCAATGTTCAAGTTTCAGACAACAGAGTTTTAAAAGAAAAAAGCACATATGAATTAATGCTTTTTGCACAACAGAATGGATTGCAAAAGGTATTAATAGTATATCAAGACGACGGAAAATATGCCGAAGAAATTAAAAGTCGAATAGAAGCTTCCATAGAGCTCGAAATAACAGGGAAAGATGGGCAGTAATTTCGAATTTGTAAATCCAGAATATTTTTGGTTGTTTTTAATATTGCCACTACTTGTGCTTTGGTATTTATGGAAGCGAAAAAAGCAAACAGCTTCTTTAAAAATTTCAAGCATTCAAGGGTTTAAGACAGGAAGAAACTGGTTAGCAAAATTAAAACCAATACTTCTTGTGCTTCGCCTTTTAGCGATTTCTGCAATTATTATTGCTATGGCTCGACCTCGCACAGTAGATGAAACTACAAGAACCAAAACCACTCGTGGAATAGACATCATAATGTCTATGGACCTTTCTGCCAGTATGTTAGCTCGCGATTTAAAACCTAACAGACTTGAGGCTTTAAAAACCACAGTTGCTCATTTTATTAAAGGACGCCCGAACGATAGAATTGGTCTTGTAGAGTATGCAGGAGAAAGCTTTACACGCACACCGTTAACAAGCGATAAAGATCTATTGCTTAGGTCTTTAAAGCAAATGGAATACAACACTATTATTGAAGGAGGAACCGCAATCGGCTCTGGACTTGCAACAGCAATTAACCGATTAAAAGACAGCCGAGCAAAAAGTAAGGTGATTATTCTATTGACCGATGGTGTTAACAACTCTGGGTTTATCGACCCAAGAATTGCAAGCGAATTGGCTGTTGAGTTTGGTATTAAAGTTTACACCATTGGAATCGGGACCAATGGAATGGCCATGTCGCCAATTGCAATTCGACCAAATGGGAGTTTTCAATATGGAAATGTACAAGTAGAAATAGACGAGCAACTGATGAAAGATATAGCTCAAAAAACAGGCGGAAAGTATTTTAGAGCAACCGACAATAAGAAGCTAGAGTCTATATATGAAGAAATTAATAAGTTAGAAAAAACCGACATTGAAGAATTCAAGTACACCCACTACGACGAAAAATTTCGCCCGTGGGTTATTCTAGGTTTAGCCCTAATTGGATTTGAATTTTTATTACGATTTACATTATTTAGAGGATTTTTATAAAAAATGTACCAACTCGAACAACCCATATACTTCTATATTCTCTTCGCTATTCCGGTGATAGTAGTGGTATTCCTATTGGTTAATATTTGGAAAAGATCTGTTCAAAAACGATTTATAGACAAAGAACTCCTCAAAAGATTAAGTCCAAATCGATCTACTTTTAAATCGGTTTTAAAATTATTGGTTCTGTGTTTAGCGATTGCTTGTCTAAGCTTTGCACTTGTCAACCCAAAAATTGGAACGAAGCTTGAAACCGTTACTCGCGAAGGAGTAGATATTGTTTTTGCTTTAGACGTTTCAAAAAGTATGCTTGTTGAAGACATAGCTCCAAACCGACTGGATAAGTCTAAGCAACTAATCACACAAATAATAAACAACCTCGCAGGCGATCGTATTGGTATTATAGGCTATGCGGGGAGTGCGTTTCCACAGGTTCCGATTACAACAGATTTTTCTGCTGCCAAACTATTCTTGTCTAGTATGAATACCGACATGGTTTCATCTAAAGGAACGGCAATTACAGAGTCTATCGAAATGGCAAAAACCTTTTACGACGACGAAGACCAGAAAAACAGGGTGATGATTTTGGTGACCGATGGAGAAGATCACGGAGGGAATATTTCAAAAATTGCTGAAGAAGCTGCTGAAAAAGGCATTCGGATATTCACAATAGGTGTTGGGACAGTAGAGGGTGGCCCTATTCCTATTAAACAAAATGGCAGATTGCAATATTATCTACGCGACAAAAACAACAAACAAGTAATTAGCCGCTTAGGGGAAGAGACCCTTAAAGAAATTGCAAGAATCACTAAAGGCGAGTATATAGATGGAAGCAACACAAAAGAAGTTGTAGATCGAATAAAAGCTATCCTAAGTGGAATGGACAAGCAGCAATTTGAAGCCAAACAATTCACTGATTTTAAAGACCAATTTCAATGGTTTCTTGCTGGGGCACTGTTTTTGCTGGTATTAGATGTATTTCTACTAGATAGAAAAACAGCCTGGTTAGAAAAACTGAATTTATTTAACGAAAAGAAAAAGTAAATTATTCCCTTTGTAATGGAAGAGAGACTAAAGTGATGATAGTTTTAAAAAACAAAATATCAAATTTCAAAAGCACCTGCACTTTATTAGCAGCACTGTTGCTGATTCCATTTTTCACTTTTGCACAACAAACAAAAGAACAAGAAAAGGAGTTAAAAGCTTCTCAATTACATTTAAGTGAAGCACAACAATCTCTACAAAATGAAGACTTCGTCTCTGCAGAAGCTCAATACCGAAAAGCAATTTCATTAAATCCGAAGAATGAAACTGCTAAATACAACTTGGGAACAGCTTATTATGGGAAAGAAAAAAATGCTGAAGCAATGCTTCGCTTTAAACAAGCTGCAACAACAGCAACAACTAAGGAAGAAAAGCACAGAGCTTTCCACAACCTTGGAAACACCTTTATGAATAAAAAGAAATATCAAGAAGCTGTAGAGTCATATAAAAATGCATTAAGGAACAACCCAAATGACGAAGAAACCCGCTACAATTTAGCTTTAGCTCAAGACCTATTAGATAAAAATCCACCTCCACCTGAAGACAGTGATGATCAAAATCAAGATAAACAAGATCAGGATAAGGAAGATCAAAATCAAGATAACCAGGATCAAGACAATCAGGACGATAACGAAGATCAGGGAGATAACAAAGATGAAAAAGATAAAGGTGAGGAAAAGGAAGATAAAGGAGACGACAAAAAAGACGAAGGCAAGCCTAACGAACCTAAAGATGAAGAGGGAGATAAGCCCCAACAGCAACAACCTGTGCCAGGACAACTTTCACCTGAGCAGGTAAAAAGCCTTTTGGAGGCCATGGAAAATGAAGAAAAGAAAGTACAAGACAAGATAAATGCCGAAAAACAAAAAGGTGTAATAATCAAGTCTGATAAAGATTGGTAGATTATGAAGATGAAACATTTAATATTCCTGTTTGCACTTATTCTAAGTGGTTTTACCGCCACAGCGCAAGTACAATTTGATGCAAAGGTTAGTAAAAAACGCCTCGGGATAAATGAACGACTCCGAGTAGATTTTGAAATGAACCAAGATGGCGACAATTTCACACCACCGAGTTTTGAAAACTTCCGTGTGGTGGGAGGCCCCAATCAATCCATCAGTAATTCGTGGATTAATGGTAAGCGAAGTTTTTCAAAAACATATTCCTATTTTTTAGCACCTCAAACTACAGGAAAAGTCACTATTGGTCAAGCAACAATAGACGTAGATGGAAAGACCTATAAATCTTTACCCGTAGAAGTTGAAGTAACTTCGGCTGTAGAAGTTCCTAAAGATGGAAATAATGCCGAATATGTTGCTAGCGAAAATGTTCACTTGGTAGCCGAGGTTTCAAATTTAAACCCTTATTTAAATGAAGCTATCACAGTAACCTATAAGCTCTATGTTTCACACGATGTGAGCATAACTAGCCAATGGCGAGAAATTGACACACCAAAATACGCCGATTTTTGGAGTCAAAACATTGACAATCAAAACAACTATAAAGTAATGGATGGTAAGTACAATGGACAAGACTACCGCTATGTAGTTCTTAGAACCACTGTTCTATATCCACAAAAGACGGGAAAGTTAGAAATTGAACCCCTAACACTAGATATTCCAATTGATGTTCAAGGAAACAGACGTGATATTTTTGGCCGCAGAATAATGCAAAGGGTAAACAAAACCATTTCGGCTGGTAAAAGAAGTATAGATGTAAAACCACTTCCTATAGCTGGAAAGCCAGACGGGTATAATGGTGCAGTTGGTAATTTTCAATTTGATGTTAGCACAAACAAAACCAAACTCAACGTCAATGAGTCATTACAATTAGACGTAAAAATATCTGGAAGAGGAAATCTTCGTTTGTTTACTGCGCCATCAGTAAAACTACCAAGTTCATTAGAAGTATATGAACCAGAACGCAATGAAAAAGTAACCACAAACATGAGCGGTATGCAAGGTTCTATTACTGACTCATATACTATTGTTCCGCAGTACAAAGGAAACTACCCTATTCAGCCTTTGACATTTTCATTCTTTGATCCTAAAGCTGAAAAGTATAGAACAATAACTTCTCAAGAGATTAATATAGAAGTAGAAGGAGAAGGAGAAAGCATAGCCGCAGGAGGACCCCAAGCAAATCAAGGTGAAACGAGACAGCAAGTTGTTCTTTCTAAAGATAATTTCAAATACATTAAACTAGATGCCAATTTAGAACCTATTTCTAAAGACCCTTTCTTTAAATCGACGTTATTTTGGTCTCTTGTAGGAAGCCCATTTCTATTAATCCCTTTATTTATCATTGCTGGGAAAAAACGAAAAGAACGAATGTCTGATGTAGAAGGAAACAAACTCAGACAAGCAAACAGACTTGCTAGAAGATACTTATCTGAGGCGAAGAAAAACACTTCAAACCCAAGTGCATTTTACGAATCATTAGAGCTTGCTCTGCATAATTATTTAAAAGCCAATCTTAATATTGAAACCTCCGAGATGGAAAAAGGTTTGATATCGACAATGCTTTCAGAGCGAAGAGTTGATAATCAAACAATAGACAGCTTTATCAACATATTAAAAAGCTGTGAATTTGCAAGGTATGCTTCTTCTTCTGCCAATTCAGTAGAAAAAGACTACCAAAAAGCGGTTGATGTAATTTCAAATATTGATAAACAAATACAGTAAAAAATGGAGATGATGAGAAAGTTGCTGTACCTATTAGTATTCCTTTTTTCGACTGTAAATTTTGGTCAAAATGAAAAGCTTTTTGACGACGGAAAGGAATTATATAAAAATGGCAAATACCAACAGGCCATAAATTCATGGATGCAAATTATAGAAAATGGAGAAGCTTCGGCTGAGCTTTACTTCAATCTCGGAAATGCTCAATATAAATTGAATAAAATTGGTCCGAGTATTTATTACTACGAGAAAGCACTTCAGCTCTCACCAAACGATTCTGATATTAAAAACAATTTAGCATTTGCAGAAAATGCTAGAATAGATGCTATTGAACCATTACCTAAATCTGTTTTTTCAAAATGGTATCACAATATTGCAGATACTTTCACTTTTGATGGTTGGGCTATTTTCACGGTTATTTGTTCTTTAGGTTTTATAAGTCTTTTTTTACTTTATTACTTTTCATACTCTGAAAAGAGAAAGCGTTTATTCTTTGCAGCTACATTATTAATTGGAGTTGTATTTACAGTGACTATAACCCTTGCTTTTACAACCTATGAAGAGTATACTAAAAATCAGCCTGCTATTATTTTCGCTAATGAACTTGAAGTTAAAGCAGAACCTAATTTAGGAAGTAATACTGCTTTTATTTTGCATGAAGGAACTAAGGTTCAAATTACAGCACAAGATGGAAATTGGTTTCGTGTTATTATAGCCGACGGTAAAGATGGTTGGGTTCCTGCATCAGACTTAAAACAATTATAGTAAGTTTAAACTTTTTCAGAATCGCCCTAGATCTTAAAATTCTTGTTGAATGTGCAATCTGTTCATTCCACTATCCGAAGTGAAAAATAAAGGTTAAATTTGCTTATATCATAAATTAGCCATTAAAATAATATATATATGTACGGAAGTATTAAAGAACATTTACAAAAAGAAATTGAAGAAATTAAAGATAACGGTCTATACAAAAGAGAGCGAATAATCACTTCTTCACAGGACGCCGTTATAAAAATTTCAACAGGTCAAGAAGTTATTAATTTCTGTGCAAATAACTATCTCGGACTTTCAAACCATCCTGAAGTTGTTCAAGCAGCTAAGGATATTATGGATACTCATGGTTTTGGAATGTCTTCGGTTAGATTCATTTGTGGAACTCAAGATATCCATAAAGAACTTGAGCAAAAGATTGCGGATTACTACGGCACAGATGACACTATTTTATATGCTGCATGTTTTGACGCTAATGGAGGGGTATTCGAACCACTACTTGGTCAAGAAGACGCTATTATTTCAGATTCTTTAAACCACGCTTCCATTATTGATGGTGTTCGTTTATGTAAAGCTGCTCGCTACCGTTATGAAAATAATAACATGGAAGATTTAGAGAAGCAATTAATTGCAGCCAATGAAAATGGAGCTCGTTTCAAACTTATTGTAACAGATGGTGTGTTTTCTATGGATGGTCTTGTGGCTCCATTAGATAAAATCTGTGATTTAGCAGACAAATATGATGCTATGGTTATGGTTGATGATTGTCACGCTACAGGTTTTATTGGAAAAACAGGTCGTGGAACTGTTGAAGAGAAAAATGTAATGGACCGCGTTGACATAGTTACTGGTACTTTAGGAAAAGCGCTAGGTGGAGCTATGGGAGGTTACACTACTGGTAAAAAAGAAATTATAGAAATATTACGTCAAAGATCTAGACCTTATTTATTCTCAAATTCATTAGCACCTGCAATTGTTGGAGCATCTCTTAAGGTATTTGAGATGTTAGAAAAAGATAATTCACTTCAAGATAAGTTAACTGAAAACACTGCTTATTTCAAAAAAGGGATGAAAGATGCCGGTTTTGATATCATTGATGGAGAATCTGCAATTGTTCCTGTTATGCTTTATGATGCTAAATTATCACAAAAGATGGCCGACATGCTTTTAGAAGAAGGCATCTATGTAATAGGCTTCTTTTTCCCTGTTGTTCCTAAAGATAAAGCCCGTATAAGAGTACAGTTATCAGCTGCTCACACAAAAGAACATTTGGATAAAGCCATCAGTGCTTTTATTTCTGTAGGAAAGAAATTAAATGTTATAAATGGCTAAAACCCCTATTTATAGTAGAAAACAACACTTGATTTAGTAAAACTTTAGTAGTTTTGCTTTTGTTTATAAATTTTAACAACTTACTTTTGTCCTTTAAATTAACACTTAAAATTAAACAATCGAATATGAAACATCTTACGAAATTACTAGTTGCGGCCGTTCTCTTTATGGGAATTGGCGTAGCGAATGCGCAAGACGCAACCCACCCTTGGGCTCTTGAGGTAGGGATAAACGCGGTAGACTTTTACCCTGTTGGTACCAATGATAAAGGTCGCATTGACCCTGCTCTTAGAGGGGAAATGTTTGATGAATTTTTTAATGCAAATGACAACTGGAATATTTTACCTTCAGTATCTAAAGTTGCTATAAGCAGATACATAGGTAGTGGATTTGTATTTACAGCAGGAGGTACAATTAATAAAATCACTACAATTGGTGGTGCAGCTGCAGACGATCTTAGCTACTACGGTGCAGATGGTGAAATTAAGTATAGCTTTAAAGACATGATCAACCTTGGATGGTTCGACCCTTCTCTTGGAGTAGGTGGAGGTTACACCTGGATTGATGATATCGGTTTCGGAACTGCAAACGGACTTGTTAGTCTTAAGTTTTGGTTCTCTGATAACTTAGGGTTAAACCTACAATCTACCTACAAACATGCGTTTGAAGAAGACTACGGTGCTAGTCACTTCCAACACTCTGCAGGAGTTGTATTCCAATTCGGTATGATTGATACTGATGGCGACGGCATTGCAGACAAGTTTGATGAATGTCCAGAAACTCCAGGTTTAGCTGAGTTTAACGGATGCCCTGATACTGATGGTGACGGAATCCCAGATCACTTAGATGAGTGCCCAAATACTCCAGGTTTAGCTGAGTTTAACGGATGTCCTGATACTGACGGTGACGGAATCCCAGATCACTTAGATGAGTGCCCAACAGTTGCTGGTCTTCCACAATTTAACGGATGCCCTGATACTGACGGTGACGGAATCCCAGATCACTTAGATGGTTGTCCAAACGAAGCTGGTCCGGCTGAAAACAATGGTTGCCCATGGCCAGATAGAGACGGAGACGGTGTACTTGATAAAGATGACCAGTGTCCAGACGTTCCTGGTACAGTTGCAAACCACGGTTGCCCAGAAGTTACTGTAGAAGTAATTAAGCAATTGAACGAGTACTCTAAGACTATCTTGTTCGACCTTGGAAAAGCTACAATCCGTAAAGAATCTTATGCTGTACTTCAAAGTATTGTTGACATCATGAAAGAATACGAAACAGCTAAATTCGAAATTGAAGGACACACTGATAGTTCAGGAAGCCTTAAATTAAACGAAAGACTTTCTAAAGAGCGTGCTGCTTCAGTTAAAGATTACTTAGTTTCTATTGGAATGGATGCTAATAGATTGACCTCTGAAGGTTACGGTCCATCTAAGCCAATTGCAACTAACAAAACAGCTGCAGGCAGACAACAAAACCGTCGTGTTGAGATTTCTTTGAAAAAATAAATCCAAACCGATAAGGTTCATAAATAAAAGTAAAACGCCCTCGAATATCGAGGGCGTTTCTTATTTTTAACCTATGGTGACATTTCTTCAAGAAACATTAAAAAACATTCAAAACCGACATACAGATTTGTCGGATATTACTTTTATTCTTCCTAGTAAAAGAGCGGGAAGCTTTTTAAGAGACCAATTAAAAAGAGAAGCAAATAACACTCAGTTCACCCCTAAAATTGTGAGTATTGAAGACTTCGTTGAAAACCTATCAGAACTTTCTATAGTAGGCAACACAGAACTTCTTTTTAAAAGTTATCATGCTTATCTAAACACTTCGTCAATAAAAGAAAAAGAAAGTTTTGAAACCTATAGTACATGGGCAATAACACTTCTAAATGACTTCAATGAAATTGACAGGTATATGGTGCCCGCCGAGAGCTTTTTTGAATACCTAGCTAATATCAAAACAATTGAAAGATGGGGAGTTAAAAAAGAAACCTCTAGCCTAATAACTAACTATCTTCAATTCTGGGAAAACCTTCATGAGCTTTATTGGAACCTAAAATCTCTTCTAAAAAAAGAGCTGATCGGATTTCAAGGAATGGTCTATAGAGAAGCTGCTGATAAAATAGATGTTTACATAAAGGAAAACCCAAACAAGAAGCATGTATTTATTGGCTTCAACGCTTTGAACTCTGCAGAACAAGAGATTATTAAAGAACTACTAAAAGCGGGATCAACAGAAATATTTTGGGATACAGATAATTTCTTCGTGAAAAACCGCTATCACAGTTCATCACTATTTATTAGAAGATATCTAAAAGAATGGGAACATTTTGAACATGAAAAAGCTACTTCATTCCCAAGTAATTTCGAATTAGATAAAAAATTCAAGATTGTAGAAGTACAAAAAAATATAGGACAAGTAAAGTACATAGGAGAGTTACTCTCTACACTTTCTGAAGCTACATTAAATAAAACAGCAATCGTTCTTGGAGACGAAACACTCTTAAGTCCACTGCTACATTCACTCCCTGAGAATGTCTCTCAGATAAATGTAACCATGGGACTGCCTTTAAAGAACCTTCCTGCTCAAACATTTTTTGAACTACTCTTCAACCTACAATTACATTCGGGAGATACTCTATATTACAAAGATATAATGTCTCTGCTGAACCATCCTTTAGGACAACTACTTGTTTCAAGTGCTTCGGTAATTACAAAGAAATTGAATAGTGAAAACATCACTCATATTTCAGCTAAAGAGTTAATAGAGACCTCATACGAAGGAGAGAAAGAGGTTCTTAAGCTTTTATTCAATAGTTGGGAAGATAATGGTTCAACAGCTATAGATGCTTCATTAAGGCTATTAGATGGCCTAAAAGAAAGAGTTAAGAGAAATAGTATTGAAGAGCTTTCAATTCAAAAGCTTGTTGAAATATTTCAAAATATTCAAGGGTTGTCTGAAAAATATCCATATTTAAGTTCTGTGAAATCTGTTTCCAATTTATTTGCAGAACTCATGGGAACTTCTTCTTTAGATTTTGAAGGAGATGCTTTTGAAGGTTTACAAGTAATGGGAGTGTTAGAAACCCGTGTTTTAGACTTTGAAAACATAATTATTGCTTCTGTAAACGAAGGGATTTTTCCTTCAGGAAAATCAAATTCTTCATTTATAACCTACGACTTAAAGCAGCAATTCAAACTTCCATTGTATATGGAAAAGGATGCCATTTACACCTATCACTTCTACCGGCTTTTACAAAGAGCAAAGAACATTACAATCTTATTCAACGGGTTCTCTGATGGATTGAATGCAGGAGAAAAAAGTCGTTTCATTAGCCAACTTGAAGTAGATGCATTAGAAAATCACACGTATGAAAACTTAGTTTTTTCATCAAACATTAGTATAGAACCAAAGCTTCCAAAACAAATAGAGAAAACCGAAGAAGTCCTTAACCAAATCAAAAATCTCGCTGAATATGGATTTTCTCCTTCAGCACTTACATCGTATATTCGAAATCCTATAGATTTTTATTTTCAAAAGGTGCTGAGGCTTCAAGAAGCTGAAGAAGTAGAAGAAAACATTGCATTTAATACTCTAGGAACGATCGTGCATGACACGCTAGAAGTATTTTACAAACCACTTGAAGGAAAAATACTCACGATTCTTGATTTGGAAAGCATGATTCCAAAAATTCATGATGAAGTAACAAATCAGTTCCTCAAAACCTTTAAAGGAGGCACCTTCTCGAAAGGTAAAAACTTAATTGTTTTTGAAGTTGCTAAGCGATACATCCATAACTTTATCAAGCTTGAGCTAAAAGAAGTAAGGAAAGGTAACGAAATAGAAATCCTCCAGATTGAAACAAAGTTGTTAATGAACCTAGACGTTCCTGGTTTAAGTTTCCCTGTAAATTTAAAGGGGATTGTCGACCGTGTGGATCGTTATAATGGGAAGTTGAGAATAATAGATTACAAAACTGGAAACGTAAAAAACACAGACGTAGAAATAATTGAATGGGAGCCTATTATTGAAGACTATAAGTATAGTAAGGCTTTTCAAGTTTTAGCGTATGCAGCGATGATTTCAGAATCTGTACATTTTAACGAAGCAGAAGCAGGCATTATCTCATTTAAAAATCTAAGTGCTGGGTTTTTACCTTTTGCAACTAAAACAGGTTCAAAATCACCTAAAAATAAAGAGATTACAAAGGAAGTTCTAGACAACTTTAAAGATCAATTAAGAACATTAATACTAGAAATCTGCAATCTTGATATTGCATTCATTGAAAAAGAAATATAAATGATTACAAAACAAAACCTCATTCTAAGAAGCAAGGATAAAAAACCAATCCTATATGACCTTTACTATAAAGAATCTCGATCTTCTATTCCTTTGGTGATATTTTGTCACGGATATAAAGGATTTAAAGATTGGGGAGCGTGGCATTTGGTCGCAGAAGCTTTTGCCAACGCTGGATTTTGTTTTTTAAAGCTTAATTTCTCTCACAATGGAGGCACTATAGAGCAACCCATAGACTTTCCCGACCTTGAAGCTTTCGCTGAAAACAATTTTAGTCATGAACTAGATGACTTAGACAGGGTTATTAACTCCATCACCTCTGGAAACGAGAATATTCAACAAAATATATCCACAATCTCATTAATTGGACATAGTCGTGGGGGCGGAACTGTATTAATCAAAGCAGAAGAAGATAAACGCATCAATAAAGTTATCACATGGGCTTCTGTTTGTGATTTCAAAGCAAGATTTCAAGAAAACACACCTGAATTTGAAAACTGGAAGAAAAATGGCGTTACTTATGTAGAAAATAGCAGAACAAAACAAAATCTTCCTCATAATTTTCAATTTTACGAAGACTTTAAAGTAAATGAAGAGCGATTTACCATAAAAAGAGCAGCTAAAAGCTTAAGCATTCCGCTTTTGATACTTCATGGAGAGGAAGATCCAACAGTTTCATTAAGAGAAGCTCAAGCAATTCACTCATGGAAAAAGGATAGCATTTTAAAAATTATACCTGGAGCAGATCATGTTTTTGGAGCCAAGCATCCTTGGGAAATAGATACAATGCCAAACGATCTTCAGAAAGTAGTTAAGGAAACAATTGATTTTCTAAATTAATTTCCGATATCGAAAAAAATGCTATTTTTGCCTTCCTAAGCAGCATTTAAAATATTAAATAACGCTAGTTATAAAGGGGGATTAGCTCAGCTGGCTAGAGCGCTTGCATGGCATGCAAGAGGTCATCGGTTCGACTCCGATATTCTCCACATAAACCACCGAAAAACGGTGGTTTTTTTATGCTGTAATGTCAACATTGTGTTACAGTATACACATAATAAAAACTGCCGTTAGAAAATATCCAACGGCAGTTCAATATTCTATTTCAGAATATTTTTATTTATGCTTGTCATAGTTAGCCTGAACTTCGTCCCAGTTGATAACATTCCAAAATGCAGCAACGTAGTCTGGACGCTTGTTTTGATAGTTCAAATAGTAAGCGTGCTCCCAAACGTCAAGCCCTAAAATTGGTTGTCCGCCACAGCCTACACCTGGCATCAATGGGTTGTCTTGATTTGGAGTAGAGCAAACTTCTACTTTTCCTCCTTTATGTACACACAGCCAAGCCCATCCAGAACCAAACTGAGTTGCAGCAGCAGAAGAAAACTTTTCTTTAAAAGCGTCAAAACTTCCATAAGCGTCATCGATAGCTTTTGCAAGATCTCCACTTGGCTTTCCTCCTCCATTAGGAGACATTACAGTCCAGAATAGGTTGTGGTTATAGTAACCTCCTCCATTATTTCTAACGGCTTTATTATTCATATCAAGATTCTTAAGGATGTCTTCAATAGATTTTCCTTCAAGATCTGTTCCTTCGATAGCTTTGTTTAGGTTTCCAGTATATCCGTTGTGGTGACGGCCATGGTGAATTTCCATAGTTTTAGCATCAATATGAGGCTCCAAAGCATCAACTGCGTATGGTAATTTTGGTAGTTCAAATGACATAATTATATATATTTAAATGATTAATATTTAATTCTTTCAAACTTAAGCAATATCGTGATTTTAAAGTGTTATAAATTTGGTAAGATTTTGCTTTTTCAGTCATTACAACTGTAAAATTAGCCGTAATTGGTATTTTAGTAAAAAATATAGCTTTGAAAACACCCTCAATTTCTATTTACAATGCTTCTGCTGGAAGCGGAAAAACTTTTACACTTGTGAAAGAGTATTTGAAGAAAATTCTTCAAACTCCAAATGAGGGATACTATCGCCATTTATTGGCTATTACTTTCACCAATAAGGCGGTTGCCGAAATGAAAAAGCGTCTAATAGATACTCTTGTAAGCTTTAGTAATGAAGAAAGCATAACAACCCCACCTGTAATGATGGTTTATGTTTCGGAAGAAATTGGATTGAATTTACAGGAAATTCAGAAGCGATCTCAAAGAATATTACAACATCTACTTCACAATTATGCGGCATTTAGTGTTGAAACTATAGACAAATTCAATCATAGACTTATTCGCACTTTTGCTCACGATCTAAAGCTTGCACAAAGCTTTGAAGTTAGTTTAGAAACAGATCTTCTTCTGGAAGAAGCTGTAGATTCATTGCTTAGTAAAACTGGCCAAAACAAACAGATTACAGAGATAATTCTAGATTTTGCACTTCAGAAAACAGACGATGATAAGTCCTGGGATGTTTCTAGAGACATTGCCGAAGCCTCAAAACTACTTTTTCTTGAAACCGAAGCTGATGAAGTCTCAACTCTAAAAAGCAAAACATTAGAAGATTTCTCAGAATTTACTAAGCAACTAAACTCGAGAAAAAAATATTTAGAACTGAAAATAAAGGAAATTGCTGATGACCTACTTCAGAAATTTAAGGAAAATGGTATAGAAAAAAGCCATCTAAGTCGTGGTTATCCTTGGGTTCATTTTGAAAAGCTTTCTGAAGTCCAAAAAGATATTTCTTTTGGAAATGGTTGGCAAAATGATTTAGGGACAAAACCTCTTTATCCAACTCGAGTTAAGGGAGAAGAAGCTGCAATTATAGATGGACTAACACCTTTTTACATATCTTGTTTCCACGAGACAAAAACGTTGTATTTTGATCTTTCACTAATTAATAACATTCTAAAAAACATTACACCTCTTTCGGTTATAAACCTTGTGAGTCAAGAGATTGAGACTATTAAAGCTGAAAGAAATCTGTTGCCAATTTCTGAATTTAATTTTTTAATAAATCAAGAAATTAAAAATCAACCAGCTCCTTTTATATATGAGCGATTAGGAGAAAAATACCGACATTTTTTTATCGATGAATTTCAAGATACCTCAAAACTTCAGTGGGAGAATCTAATTCCTCTAATAGATAACGCTCTATCTCAGTTTTCTGAAGATATTCCTGGAAGTCTTCTTTTAGTAGGCGATGCAAAACAATCTATTTACAGATGGAGAGGTGGATTACCCGAGCAATTTATGGGGTTATATGATCAGGAAAACCCATTTTCAATTCAGCAAAAAGAAATAGTTTCCTTAGGAACAAATTTTAGAAGTTGTGAAGAAGTGATCAATTTCAATAACAAGTTTTTCACCTTTATTTCTAAATACTTCGCAACGCTTAAACATCAAAATCTTTATAAAGAAGCTAATAACCAAGGTTTCAATAGTAAAAAAGAAGGCTACGTAAAATTAGAATTTATCGAAAGAGGAAATAAAGCCGAAACCACTGAATCCTATTCCGAAAGAGTTTACGAAACCATTAAAGAGTTAATAGCGCTAAATTTTTCTCCAAAAGACATTTGCATACTCACCAGAAAGAAAGATGAAGGAATAGCTTTAGGAACGTATTTATTGGAACGTGGAATTCCTATGATCTCTTCGGAATCATTACTACTTCAATCTTCGCCTCATGTTCAGCTTTTAATGCTTTCTCTCAAGCTAGCTCTTTTTCCAGATAATGAAGAAGCAAAGATTTATATGCTCGAAAAGCTTCACGATATTTTAGAAATCGACACAGAAAAACACATATTTTTCACAAAGTTTTTAAAAACGTCTGAAACAGAATTCAGTAAAACTCTTTTAGAATATGGCATTGAATTCGAGCTTGATAAAATCAGATCACATTCAGTATATGACGCATTCGAATACATGATTACTAAGTTCAACCTTTCTCCTTCTGCAGATGCATATCTATTTGGGTTTATGGATTTAGTTTTTGAATTCGGAATGAAACCAATGGCCGATAAATTAGCATTTTTAGAATATTGGGAAGTTAAAAAAGAAAGAGCTTCTATTCCTGCAAGTGAAGCAGTAGATGCTGTTCAACATATGACTATTCACAAATCTAAAGGTTTGGAGTTTCCTGTTGTGATTTTCCCTTTTGCCGACATAAAACTGTATGATGCAAGGCGTGATACACTATGGTATCCTTTAAAAATTGAAGAATATAACTTCAGCAGAGCTCTTATAAACTTTAAATCTGAAATGGAAAATTATGGCCCTGAAGGAGAGCGAATGTATTTGGATCATAGGAGCCAAATGGAACTAGATAATATCAATATTTTATATGTAACTCTTACGCGTGCTGTAGAACAACTCTATGTGTTTTCGGAAATGCCCACAGAACCCAAGAAAGACGAATCCCCACAGAATTACAACCAGCTATTTATGGAGTTCTTGAAAAATAATGGGGTGTGGAATGAAGATCAAGTTGTCTATGAATTTGGTCAAAAAACTCAAAAAACAACTAAAGCAAAAGTAACGATAGAACAAATTGAACCGAAGTTTATTTCAAGCAGCCCAGAAGACCATAATCTGCAATTAGTTTCAGCAGATTCGTATCGACTAGAGCCCGATATTGAGGACGCCATTTTTTCCGGAAATATTCTTCATGATACAATGGCAAAAATTGAAGTTCATACAGACGCCCAAAAGGTACTAGACCAAATTGAGGCGCGTTCAATAATTCCAAAAGAAAACTTTAATGTTTTAAAAATTAATATTGAAAAGCTTCTGAATCACCCTATTCTAAAAATGTATTTCAATGGAAAGGACAAAGTGTTTTGTGAACGAGATATTATTACTTCATCTAAAACTGCAATTCGTCCAGATAGGATAAACATTCACTCAGACGGTACTGCAACTATTTTAGATTATAAAACAGGAAGTGCTCAGCCCTATCATCAAGAACAACTTCGTGTTTATGAAAATGCACTGGAAGACATGGGCTATCCTGTTGTTCAAACGATATTAGTATATTTTAAAAAAGAGGAAATTGTTTTATGGAAGAGTAGATGAAATAGAGTCTGATTTTTGCTCTAATGGCACCTCATCAGTTTCATCGCTTTTATTAAAATCAAAATCTATATCGAGATCGCTCACCTGACTTTCTATAGCTGGAAGAGTTGCTGGTGCTAAGGCTTCAATAGGGTTATAGAGCAAAGAAGCGTCTCGTTTTTTCTGAGATAGAATTCTATATTCTTCCGAAGCGTTTACGAACATAAAAATAACACTCAGCAAGAAAGCTGCTTTTAAAGCATTAAAAAGGCCTCCTAACAACTTATTAAAAAGCCCCATCATCATAAAATCAGCAGCTTTTGTTAGAACTCTTCCTAAAAGTGCAAATAAGAACATGATGGCAATAAACATGAATAGAAATGCAACCACTTGGTTCACATATTCGCTCCAATTAAACCACTTAACTAAGTAAACCTCAACATATTCAGACAAAAACATCGCGCAATAAGCAGCTGCAACAAATCCAACCAATGCAGCCAGAGATCGAAGTAATCCTTTTCTAAATCCTCTAAAAAAAGCAATGACAAGGATGATGCCTAAAATAATATCGAGGGTATTCATTTCTTAAAATTTCGATAAATATAAACTTTTCCCAACAAAACACGTCTTTACAAAACCAATGCATAACCTTTATTCTCCTATTTTTTCAGAGAGAATAGAACAGTATTTTATTCAATCATGTTCTCACGTTGCAATATCTCTTAAGTGGTAATTAAAATTTATCTTTGTACCCGCGTTTGAAATATCTATTTATTTTAGATTAAAAACGCAGAATTGGACAAAGACAAAGGATCTAATTAAATCTATAGTCCGAAGAGTTGTTTGAAAAATCATTTCATATTATGCTTAAAGTCTTTTGAATCCTATTTCATATATAAACCACAGATAATCAGTTATAAGAATATGGCACGCGACGAAGAATTAAAAGAAAGGTGGGAAACTGTAGTTAAAATGTTGAGTGATCGTTTTGCCGATGGAGAAACATTAGATCTTGATGCTATTATTTACTTAGTAGGACTTCAAGAATTAGGTCAATTAAAACGAAGATTTAAAAAAGATGAAAAGTTAGACTTGATGCATATAGCAATATGTCGACTTTTAGAGCCTTATGGTTACTATAAATTCGATTACTTCGATGAACAGGGCTGGCCTCACTATCATGTAGTAGAGTCACTACCAACCTTAAAAGCTGGTGAACAAAGTATATTAATGAAAGAAGCTATCGTTAACTACTTTATTGAAAAGGAAGTAATATCTTAGTGTATAAAACTGTTTTTTTAAATTACATACACAGTTAAACAGCAATAAATTAACCAACAAAACAGGTGATATTTTCACCATATAATATCTCAAAATGATAGAGAATATAAAATCACACATTGCAGAAGTAAATGCATTTTCTTCTACTAATAAAGAAGAAATTGAAAGTTTCAGAATAAAGTACTTAGGAAAAAAAGGGTTGCTAAACGGTTTTTTTGCTGAGTTCAAGAACGTTCCAAATGAACAGAAAAAAGAGTTTGGTCAAGTTATCAACGAGCTTAAAAATGCTGCTCAAAACAAAGTAAACGAACTGAAAGAAGCTTTAGAGAACAGCCAAGAAGCATTCGGAATTTATGGTGACCTTTCTCGTCCAGGAGAGCCTTTTCAGCTAGGAGCACGTCATCCTATCTCTATTGTTAAAAACAGAATCATCGATATTTTCTTGCGTATTGGATTCAATGTTTCAGAAGGCCCAGAAATGGAAGATGATTGGCATAACTTTTCGGCACTCAACCTTCCAGAATATCACCCAGCACGTGATATGCAAGACACTTTTTTCATTCAAACCGATCCAGATATTTTATTAAGAACCCATACCTCATCGGTACAGGTTCGATATATGGAAGAAAACAAACCTCCAATTCGAACCATTTCGCCTGGACGTGTTTACAGAAACGAAGCAATCTCATCTCGTTCACATTGTTTCTTCCATCAAGTCGAGGGACTTTATGTTGATAAAAATGTAAGCTTCGCAGACTTGAAACAGACGCTACAACATTTCACCACAGAAATGTTCGGGAAATCACAAATAAGACTACGTCCATCCTATTTTCCATTTACTGAGCCAAGTGCCGAAGTAGATGTATATTGGGGATTAGAGACCGAAACCGACTACCGAATGACAAAAGGTACCGGTTGGTTAGAAATTATGGGCTGCGGAATGGTAGACCCAAATGTTTTAAAAAATAGTAATATCGATCCTGAAGTGTATTCCGGATTTGCATTCGGGATGGGGATAGATCGTATTGCCATGCTATTATATCAAATTCCAGACATCAGAATGTTTGCGGAAAACGACGTAAGATTCTTAGAGCAATTTAAAAGTGTTTTATAACAACTTTCTAAAAAAAAGCTAGAGCTCTAAAAGTTACATTTACATAGCATAGCACTAAAAAGTAATCTAGAGTAGGATTCTATACAGACACTCAACCATAAAGTTGATTTAGAACTCTGCTTTAATCAAATATTATAAGTTATGTCAAAGTATATTGTAATTATCATCTTGCTCATTGTTGCTGCATTAATAGCGTATTTAACCTTTGTTATTGCTGCTATAAAAATTACAATTGGAGCTATCTTATTAGGGATATCTGCAATTTCTCTACTTTTAGTTTGGATACTTTGGAAGGTAAAAAACGAATAATCTATGAAGAAAGACATTGAAATTCCTGAAATAGACGGGATACACATAGTTGCTATAAAAGAGTGGGATAAAGATTTTACTGAAAAACAGTGGAATGTATATATTGTAAACAACCGAAAGGAGGTAATTTCAACTGTTTTAGTTCTTTCCCGCGGTAAAAGTGAAGATAGAAAGACCTCAACACTTCGTCATAGCTTGGGAGATATAGAACCCAATATGTCTGCTAAAATTGAGTTTATTACAACAGAAGTCCTAGAGTTCACAAATGAATATTTGGTTACATTCTTTATAGAAAACAGATTATTCGAGAAAAACTTCGTCTTTGCACCTCATACAATTTCAGAGAATAAAGCAACGGAAGTTCCAGTGATGAAAACCGAAGGAATCCTTGCAAAATAACATTTCCTAGTCTCTCAAACTAAAAGAGAAAAACAACACATTATAATGCTACAAGTTGAAATCGAATCATTTTCCTATGCTGATAAAGTTATTTTAAGGAATCTATATTTCAGCTTAAATCCTGGTGAACACCTGAGCATTCTAGGAGAAAGTGGATGTGGAAAATCGACACTTCTTCACCTTATCTATGGTCTAATTCATTTAGAAAATGGAAAGATTTCTTATAATGAAAAAACCTTATTAGGACCAACCGGAAAGCTTGTCCCAGGTGAAGAATTCATGAAGTTAGTGGCACAAGAATATAACATTATGCCATATACTACCGTAGCAGAAAACATAGGCTCCTACCTCTCGAGAATGGATGAGGAAAAAGATGCAACAAGAATCGATGAACTTTTGAAACTAGTCGATATGGAAGCTCTTAAGGACACTCGAGTAAAAACCTTAAGTGGTGGTCAAAAACAACGTGTAGCTATGGCTAAAGCTTTAGCTAATGAGCCTGAAATACTTTTGTTTGATGAACCCTTCAGTAATATTGATACTTTCAGGAAAAACCATCTTAGACGAAAGCTTTTTAAACATTTAAAACAAAAGAACATAAGCTGTATTACTGCTACACATGATAGTGAAGAAGCCTTGGCTTTTTCCGACAAAATTTTGATGCTAAAAAATGGAACTGTAGAAATGTACGGAACGCCAGAATATATCTATCAAAATGTATCAGATGAATACCAAGCTGGTTTTTTTGGCGAATCTAACTTACTTCCAAAGAGTATTATATTTTCAGAAAAATCTTCAGAAAATGTTCTTCTATTTCCACATGAGCTCAAGCTGTCTAAAGAAGAAACTAAACTTCAAATAACAGTTCAAAAGAATTATTTTAAAGGAAGTCATTACCTCATCAAAGGAATATGGAACAATAAAGAAATCTTCTTTTTACATTCTGAAAAGCTAGAAGTCAACGACGTATATTGGCTTACACATTCAGAATAGATTTTTGATTTCAATCTCTACTACACTCCTTCCCTATTACATTTTAAAATGTTTATTTTTATAGTAAAGTCTAGTAAATAGCTTTAAAATGAATTGGATCCTTCTTGGTGAAATTGCCTATATAATTATCCTGATTTTAGTTTGTGCTCGGGTTATTTACGACACCCAAAACACAACCAAGACATTAGCCTATCTTTTGGCGGTTCTATTTCTTCCGTTTATAGGTATGATAATTTACTTTTCTGTAGGAATAAACTATAGAAAGCGAAAAATATACAGCAAAAATATTTTTAACAACCCAGAGCTGGAAAGAAAAATGCGTATGCGAATCTTGGCCATTTCTGGAGCTATATTTTCTGATGCACATCAATCTGTAAAAAAGTATCTAAAGCTTTCAACGCTAATCCTACGGCGAAGCTTAAGCCCAATCACTTATGGAAATGACGTTACGTTACTTTTTAACGGAGAAAATAAGTTTCCTAGAGTTTTTGAAGATATCCGAAATGCAAAAAACCATATTCACGTAGAATATTACATTTTTGATGCAGATGATATTGGATGTAAGTTTATAGACTTACTTATTGAAAAGGCTAAAGAAGGTGTTTCGGTTCGATTTATATATGATGATTTTGGAAGTAGACAAATTAGAAAAAAACAAGTTTCACGTTTAAGAGAAGCTGGAGTGTTGGCTTTTCCTTTTTACAAGATTAAATTAATCGCATTTGCTAATAGATTAAACTATAGAAATCACCGTAAAATAATTGTAATCGATGGAAGTATCGGCTATGTTGGTGGAATAAATGTCAGTGATAAGTACATTAACACCAACAAAAACTCACTCTATTGGCGCGATACACACTTGCGAATAGAAGGACCCGCAGTTTCTACTCTTCAGTATGTTTTTATGGGAGATTGGAATTATTGTGCTGGCAAACAACTCAAGCTTGACTCTAGTTTTTTTCTTCATAAAGAAGCATATCAATCTACTTCTAAACAACTTGTGCAAATTGTTGCAAGCGGTCCCGACTCTGATATTCCATTAATACAGCAAACACTTATACAAGCCATTAACCTTGCAAAAAAAGAAATCCTAATTACTACACCTTATTTTATACCCGGTGAAAGCATGATGGATAGCTTGACGATAGCAGCCTCGAGCGGAGTGGTGATAAAACTATTAATCCCCGATAAATCAGATTCAACTTTGGTGGATTTTGCAGCTCGTTCTTATTATGGAAGGTTATTGAAATCTGGAGCGAAGATATTTAGGTATAAAAAAGGATTTGTACATGCCAAAACAATAGTTGTTGATAATCAATTAGCAATGGTAGGAACAGCCAACATGGATATTAGAAGTTTTGACCTAAATTTTGAAGTAAATGCTGTGGTTTATGATAAGGAAATAGCCAAAGAACTATCGAACGAATTCTACAATGATTTAAAAGGAGCCTCGGAAATAGATTTTGAAACTTGGAAAAACAGAAAAACTCTAGTGCAACTATCAGAAAAAATAGCGGGGTTACTTTCTCCTATGCTTTAGTAATCAGGTAGATTTACTCATGTTTATACTTTCCTAATAAAAGCACTTAGTGGCAAATAAGTTCGATTTTTATTTAATTTATAAATACATTTCTTTTTTGAAAAGATTAACTGACTTCCCGACCCCACTGAATATCTTTGTGAATTTGAAAAACCAACTACTTGAAAGATCAAAAGTCCATCTTTAGTACAAATTTTCAGGATCTCGTAGAATTCTTTAAGAGCACTGATTTCTCTAAAGCCATTTTACTAGGGATTGCTCTTACATTGCCTATTCTTGTTGGAATAAAAATGGACATGCTACAAATAGGTATAACAATTACCGTTGGAGCTATGTTAGCATCACCAAGCGACGTTAGTGGAAACATACGCTATAAGGTTACAGGCATTTTATTAGCCACTATTTTGGCAGTAATCGTAAGCTTGATTGGTGGGTATTTGCAAATGTCCTTATGGTTTCTATTCCCTATTTTAGGAATCCTAATATTTTCAATTTCCTATATTTCTATTTATGGATTCCGCGCATCGTTAATAAGTTTTTCTGGTCTTTTTGCTTTAGTACTGAGTTTCTCAAATGTTTCTGAAGAAATGCCTCCATACGAACGTGCATTATTAATTGGAGTTGGTGGACTTTGGTACACTTTATTAGCCCTTTTATGGCACTATATTTTTCCGAAAGGACCTACAGAGTTTTATTTATCAAAAACTTTAAAACTTACTTCTGAATATCTACAAATTCGCGGTGAACTTGTTGGAGAGAAAAAAGATCGCTCAGAATTATTAATTAGGCTACTTCACCTACAAACAGAACTTACAGACACACATGAAACTTTAAGAGAAATCTTAATAAATAGCCGCACAGGCTCTGGGAGATCTACTTATGAAGGCAAAAGGCTGTTGATTTTCGCTCAGTTAATTGACATGCTTGAACTTGCAATGGCAAACCCTGTAAACTACTCCAAAACAGATCAGCTTTTTAAAAACAAACCCAATCACTTAACCGATTTTCAAAATCTACTTTTCTCAATGTCTAGTAGATTAGAAGAAATTTCAACCCATATTTCAAAACCTAAAAGATTAAAGAAAGACCCTAAAATTCGAGAATATTTAGATCAAGTAGAATTGGACGTCTCTGAATATATATCGGAGTCTAATGACAACCTCGATGAAAATATGTTGATGCTTCGTAACCTATACAAGTACCAGTCTGAACAAGTTAAAAAGATTGAAAAAATTGAGTGGTTATTAGACACTCCCGATAGGCATCAAATACCTTTTATTCAAAAAGAATATGCCAAACCATTTTTAACAAAGCAAAGCTATGACTTTGAAGTATTGAGAGAGAACTTTAATCTCGGTTCGTCTATTTTCAAGCATTCATTGCGCATCGCTGTGGTTACCCTAATTGGGTTTGCAGTAGGAATAATCTTCGAACTTCAAAACTCCTATTGGATCCTATTGACGATTATTGTAATCATGAGACCCAATTTTGGATTGACAAAAATGCGATCCAAAGAGAGAACTATTGGAACAGTTATAGGAGCAGTTATAGCAGTTGGGATTGTTCTTCTCACTCAAAATACAATGATTTATGGGATACTAGCGATTGTTTCATTGGTGATTTCATTCTCGATGATTCAACGAAATTATAAAGCCGCTGCCACCTTTATTACGCTAAGTGTGGTTTTTATATATGCACTACTCAGACCAGACATCTTTAGTGTAATTCAATATAGAGTTACAGATACGTTGATTGGTGCAGGATTAGCTACTTTAGGAAATTTATTCCTATGGCCAGCATGGGAAATTGAAAGCATTCAAAAAACACTGTTAGAAGCCCTTAAAGCAAACAGGATTTACTTCAATGAAATTGTTGAGTATTACAAGAAGAAAGGAACTATTACACCTGGATATAAAGTAGCCCGAAAAAAATCTTTTTTGGAAATTTCGAATCTAAGCTCTGCTTTTCAAAGAATGACACAAGAACCTAAGTCAAAACAACAGCACTTAGATAAAGTATATGAAATAGCTGTACTAAACCACACCTTTTTATCTTCATTAGCATCACTGAGCACCTATATTCTAAACAACCCCACTACTCCTGCATCTAAAAATTTCGAAATGGTTACTTCTAGAATCTCTCAAAACCTCTTGGAAGCAGAAGCTATTTTAAAGAATGAAAAAATTGTAGAAAAAAATATGACTGAAACATCTACAGACATATTTGAAGCTACATTTGGCAAAAACATAATCCTTTCAAAAAAGAGAGAAGAAGAGCCTCGAACACACTCTGAAGAGTTGGATTTCAATTCAAAAATTGAAGAAGCTCATCTTGTAAGAGAACAATTAAAATGGCTTTTAGCTATGAGTGAAAAAATGCCGAAACTCATTAAAGAAACAGAATTTCAAAACACTATTTAACCTCTACTATAGTTTGAATATTTCCATTCATACTAAAGCTTTCTCCTTTTCTCTTTCCAACTATAAGACTACCAACAGGCGAGTTTATAGCAACACAGAAATATTGAACACCTTCAATAGTCACTGCTCCTATCGAAAGACTGATGAAGTAAATATGCTTATCTGTATACACTAAACTACCTAAACGCACATAATCTGAAGTAGATTTGATATCGATTCTTCCCAAAATAGCAGATAGTTTTTCTATTTCCTGAAGCTGTCTCCCAGCATTTTCACGATCAATTTGAAGCATTGCGCGTCCGGTTTCGTGTTTATCACCACTACTGCTTTTAGATTCTTCAAAAAGTGCTTCTTCTATATCTAAAATGGTTTGTTTAATTTTTAAAAAGCGAGAGTCAACTTGATTTTGACAGCTTTTGAGTAACTGAGCTTTTAAGTCCATAAGTTTCACTTTTGTTTATCTACATTGGGTTGAATTTTTTCTAGTTTAAAAGATCCAAAATATCTCATTTGCCTCAATACCCATTGCGTTCTTTTAGCAACATAAGGCCCAGGAGGATTGGCACTATAATTTCTAGGATTAGGTAAAATTGAAGCAATTGCAGCTGCATTTTCAGACTTTAAAGATTTAGCTGGCTTGTTAAACCAATATTGTGATGCGGCTTCAGCACCAAAAACACCCTCTCCCATTTCTATGCTGTTTAAATACACTTCAAGAATGCGTTCCTTACTCCATAGATTTTCAATTAGTATTGTAAAATATGCTTCTAAACCTTTTCTAAACCATGTTCGATGAGGCCATAAAAACACGTTTTTTGCAGTTTGTTGGGAGATTGTACTGCCACCGCGGAGTGTTTTGCCCTTTTCATTGCTTTCTAAAGCCTTTTCAATCGCTTTACGATCAAAACCATTATGACTTAAAAAAGATTGATCTTCGGAACATATAACGGCTAACTGAAGTGATGGAGAAATATCTTCAATTGCAACCCAATCGTGACGTATTTGGAAGTTTTCATCTCCTTCTATTGTTCGAATTGCCATCAATGACGTGTACGGAACTGGAACGTATTTATAAACAAATACCCAAAGCACCGTTAGCCCGATAAACCAAAGGAAAACCTTTAATATAAGTACGAATAGTTTCTTAATCATAAAACACAATCCTTATGAAGACACACTCAATCTATCAACTCTGAAAGCTGTTTTCCAATTGTGCTGCCAATAGCTACTCCCATCCCACCTAATCTAACACCGCAATAGATATTATCTGAAATAGGTTTTACGATTGGATTTTTCTGATCTCCCACACCCATAATGCCACTCCAACAATGTTCAATTTCAAAAGTTTGATTTGGTAAAATCACAGTATTAAGAAGTTCTTCAAGTCTATTCTGAATCAAATCGGTCAACTCCATTTGAGTGGTTTCTTCTGTTTTAAAATCTAAATTTCTTCCGCCTCCAAAAAGCACTCTATTCTCAATATTTCTAAAATAATAATATCCTCTATTCAAATGGAAAGTTCCTTTTAATTTTAAATTAGGGATAGGTTTTGTAATCAATACTTGTGCACGTGCAGGCTTAATGTTCTGGTTTAAAAACTGTTTTGCAAAACCATTTGTAGCAATAAAAACTTTTCTAGCTTGAATCTCTAAGTTCGAATTAACCTGAAGGTTTACGCCAAATTGTTTATCTGAAATCCCTGTAATTTCAGAACTGTTAACAATCAATATGTTTTTTTCTGTGGCTTTTTTAATTAGACCTAGCATCATTTTACCAGTATCTATTTGGCCTTCAAACTTGTTATAAATGAGTATTGGAGTTACATTTTCAAACCCAAATGGATCATCTATTTCTTCAAAAACGTCCTCATCAAAAATAGGCCTGAGTAGATTGTTAATGTAATTCATTTTTGAAGTACATTGATTGTAAGTAGATTTATCCTTTTCAGTAAATAGCTCATACCCTCCATATTCTTGGTAGCCCAATTGAGCATCGCCAATAGTATTCCTAAGTAACTGTAACCCTTCAACTCTATTTTTAACAAGCTGTACCACTTCATCTTCTGAATGACTTTCTAAGTCATCTAAAATTTCGGAGATACTTCCAAAGCAAGCAAAACCTGCATTTTTTGTGCTCGCGCCACTTGGTAAAATTCCTCGTTCAAAAACTACTATTTTACTATTCACATATTTCTTTCGAAGGGACAAGGCACAGTTTAGACCTACGATTCCGCTACCAATAACAGCAAAATCAATGTTTGAATACCAGCTATCTTTTTCCCAATAAGAAAGGTTCATGTGCTCACTATTTTGAAACAAAGATAGTGAGGAAACTAATTAGAATAACTTAAGGGTTAATAATATGTTACGCTCAATATACGAGATAAAAAAAGCACCAACAATCCAAGTGTTTTTTTGGATTGATGGTGCTTCTAAGCGTGTAAATATTTTATACTGTGAAATTAATCTTCCACTGGATCATTCATTTTAAATGTATCCATAAAAGCGGTTGTATAGTTTCCAGATAAATAAGCTGGATCGTCCATCAATTGTCTATGAAATGGAATAGTTGTTTTAACACCTTCTATTACGAATTCATCTAGAGCACGCTTCATTTTATTGATTGCCTCTTCACGCGTTTGAGCGGTTGTGATGAGTTTTGCGATCATTGAATCGTAGTTTGGTGGAATTGTATATCCGGCGTAAACATGAGTGTCCAATCGCACACCGTGACCTCCTGGCGCATGTAATACTGTTATTTTTCCAGGTGAAGGTCTGAAATCATTATATGGATCTTCTGCGTTAATTCTACATTCAATAGCATGAAGCTGTGGCGTGTAGTTTTTCCCAGAAATCGGAATTCCTGCAGCGACTAAAATTTGTTCTCTAATAAGGTCGTAATCAATAACTTGTTCTGTAATTGGATGCTCTACTTGAATACGGGTATTCATTTCCATAAAGTAGAAATTACGATGCTTATCTACTAAAAACTCGATAGTTCCTGCTCCTTCATATTTAATAAATTCTGCCGCTTTTACTGCTGCATTACCCATGTCTGTACGAAGTTTTTTCGTCATGAATGGGCTTGGAGTTTCTTCAGTAAGTTTTTGGTGACGACGTTGGATAGAACAATCGCGTTCACTTAAATGACAAGCTCTTCCTGTGCTATCTCCAACTATTTGAATTTCGATATGGCGTGGCTCTTCAATTAGCTTCTCCATATACATAGCATCATTTCCGAATGCTGCGGCAGCTTCTTGTCGAGCACTTTCCCATGCTTTCTTTAGGTCTTCTTTTTTCCATACTGCACGCATTCCTTTTCCTCCACCTCCGGCAGTTGCTTTTAGCATAACTGGGTAACCTACTTCTTCAGCAATTTTTTCACAGTCTTCATAGGTTTCTATAATTCCGTCACTTCCTGGAACTGTAGGAACTCCAGCAGCCTTCATTGTAGCCTTAGCTGAAGCCTTATCCCCCATTCGTTCGATCATCTCAGGAGAAGCACCAATAAATTTTATATTATGCTCTTGACAAATTTTAGAAAACTTAGCGTTTTCAGCAAGAAATCCATAACCAGGATGGATTGCGTCAGCATTTGTAATTTCTGCAGCTGCTATGATATTAGACATTTTTAAGTAGCTCAAGTTACTTGGCGCAGGTCCAATACAAACAGCTTCGTCGGCAAAGCGAACGTGAAGACTTTCTTCATCGGCGGTAGAATAAACGGCTACAGATTTTATACCCATTTCGCGACAAGTACGAATAATTCGCAACGCAATTTCTCCCCTATTTGCAATTAATATCTTTTTAAACATACGTTTTCTTAAATTACAAACCTGCCTGTAGACAGGTAATTATCAACGCCCGAGAGCTTTGATTTTTTTTGATTCAAGGATTATTTTATGACGGATCAACTAAAAATAATGGTTGATCAAATTCTACAGGTGAAGAATCGTCAACTAATACTTTCACGATTTTTCCAGAAACTTCACTTTCAATTTCGTTAAAGAGTTTCATTGCTTCAATTACACAAAGCACATCGCCATCTTTGATAGTATCTCCTACTTCAACAAATACTGGTTTATCTGGCGCTGGTTTTCTATAGAAGGTTCCTATAATTGGTGATTTTATAGTAATATATTTAGATTCTGCTGTTTCAGCTGGTGTTTCCTGTGGTTGTGCCGGAGCAGCAGCTGCAGGTTGTTGTGACTGAACTGGCATTTGTGGTTGGGCAGCCATCGTAGGGATTTGCTGAATATAGGTTGTTTCACCTTTGCTATCGTCAGATCCTGTTTTAATAGTGATCTTTATGTCCTCTGTTTCAAGTTTTACTTCGCTGGCACCACTTTTTGCCACAAACTTGATTAAGTTTTGAATGTCTTTTATATTCATATTACAAAGTTTAATCTTTCGTGTTAATTAAATTTATTTTGAATCGTAGGCCCATTTTAGATAAACAGCGCCCCAAGTAAAGCCTCCTCCAAAGGAAGCAAATATCAAGTTATCTCCTTTTTTTAATTGCTTTTCATAATCTACCAAACATAATGGCAATGTTGCTGAAGTTGTGTTACCGTATTTATGAATATTCATCATTACCTTTTCTTCAGGTAATTTCATTCGAGATGCTGCTGCTGCGATAATACGTTTGTTTGCCTGATGAGGAACTAGCCAATTGACGTCATCTCCTGTCATATTATTTCGTTCCATTACTTTTTCACAAACGTCTGCCATATTTGAAACAGCAAATTTGAATACTGTTTTTCCTTCTTGAAAAACGTAATGTTGTTTATTGGCTACTGTTTCTTGAGATGCTGGCAACAATGAGCCTCCTGCATCAATTTTAAGAAAAGGTCTTCCAACACCATCACTGCGAAGATACTCATCCTTTACACCAAGTCCTTCTGTATTAGGCTCAAAAAGAACGGCTCCTCCTCCATCACCAAAAATAATACAAGTAGTTCTATCTGTATAATCTATTATAGATGACATTTTATCGGCTCCTAAAAGCAGTACCTTCTTATATTTTCCTGACTCAATATAGCGTGCTGCTGTAGAAATTCCAAAGAGAAAACTTGAACAAGCTGCTACAAGATCGTATGAAAAAGCGTTTACAGCACCAATTTGTGAGGCCACATAAACTCCAGTTGCCGCAACAGGCATATCGGGTGTTGCAGTTGCCATTATTACCAAATCTATTTCGGCAGGATCAGTATTACTCTTTTTTAATAAATCTTTTGCTGCTTGTATAGCTAAGTAGGAGGTACCTTTATCCTTATCTTTAAGGATTCTTCTTTCTTTTATTCCTGTTCTAGCAGTAATCCAGTCGTCGCTGGTATCAACCATAGTTTCTAGAATTTCGTTAGTCAGAACGTAATCAGGTACGTATCCTCCCACGGCGGTTATTGCAGCCGAAATAGTCTTCATATAGCGGGATTAAAAATTCAAAAAAAGTCCAAAACTCTTTTAAAAAAGATGGAAATTACTAAATATTCCTCTATAACCATTCTAAATGGAAGTGATTTTGGATTTTACAAAGATAAAAAAACAAAAATGCCCCACATAACTCGAGGGGCATTCTCTATAAAAATTGTAAACGTATTATACTTCTTCCTGCTCGGTTGCATCGATCACAACCTGTCCACGATAGTACATTTTTCCTTCGTGCCAGTGTGCTCTATGGAAAAGGTGCGACTCACCTGTAGTTGGGTCTGTTGCCAATGTAGGTGCAGTAGCTTTATAGTGCGTTCTTCTTTTATCCCTTCTTGTTTTCGAGGTTCTTCTCTTAGGATGTGCCATTGCTATTTCTTATTTATCCGTTAATAGTTTCTTTAATGAATCCCATCTGGGATCAATATCGTTGTCTTCAAGCTCCTGTTCATCAGTTGCATTCGGACTTAATTCCTCAAGTTTTTCAAGTATGTCGCTTTCTAAAGTACCATCTTCTACTCCAGGATGAACCTTTCGTAGCGGTACTGACAGAACAACAGATTCATATATAAACTGTTGTATATTCACCTCGAAACTACCATGAGGGATAATGAGTAAATCTTCATTATCATCATTATATTCATTCCCAAACTGAACAACAAATTTATAACTTCCCGATACAGGCTGATTAAATTGTTCGTTTGTCAAGTCACAGTTTACATTTACTGTACCTTGATAGTTTAATGTAAACTCTAAGAACGTATTCTTTTTTTCTAAAAGTGTTTCGAGATTAATGTCTGCGTCATTAAATTCTTCATACTCAAAATTCTCAAAGAACGCTTTTTTTAGTTCAAAATTAAACTGGTGTATTCCTAATTTCAATCCCACAAAAGGGATAGTAAATTCTTTCAATTCCTTCATTTTCACACCTCTTTATTTTTCCTTCCTTACGAATAAGGCGGGTGCAAAGATAAAAAAATTTCCTTATGGCAAATTAATTTTAAGGTTTCTTTTTAAAAGGACTTCTTTTACCGCTAACTTGTAAAGGGTTTTTTGATATTTCTTTGTATTCTTTACGTGTATTAAAAATAGATATTGCACTAAAGACCGCATGTCTAAATGATTCAAAATTTGCTTCATTTTTTCCCGCTATATCAAAGGCAGTTCCGTGATCTGGTGAAGTTCTTACATGGCTGAGTCCAGCTGTATAGTTAACTCCTCTTCCAAATGAAAGTGTTTTAAACGGTATCAAACCTTGATCGTGATAACATGCAATAATTGCATCAAAATTTTTATAATTTCCTGATCCAAAAAAACTATCAGCAGCATAGGGACCAAATATAATTTTTCCGTTTCGACGAATATTGTCAAGTGCGGGGCGAAGAATTGTATCATCCTCTGTTCCTATAATTCCATTGTCTCCTGTGTGAGGATTAATTCCTAAAACGGCAATTTTCGGTTTATTAATTCCAAAGTCTTGAATTAATGTTTTATATACCGTATTTATTTTCTTGTCAATTCGATCGCGCGTAATGTTTTGAACTACATCTTTCACTGGCACATGGTCTGTTAATAGGCCAATACGTAAACCTTCAGAAATCATCAACATAAGACTATCTCCATTAAGTTCCTGAGCAAGGTAGTCTGTATGTCCTGGGAACTTGAAACTATCAGATTGTATGTTAGCTTTATGTATTGGAGCTGTAACCAAGGTGTTGATTTTATCTTGTTTTAACGCAGAAACAGCTGCTTTCAACGATTTTAGGGCATATTCACCACCTATTTGATTTTCTTCACCAAAATTTATATCTACATGTTCTTTCCATACGTTTAGAACATTCAAACGATTTGGCACAATATCATCTAATTTATCAACTCCATGAAAATTAATATCTAGTGAAAAGTGTTTCTTATAAAAAGACATCAATCTTACAGAAGCAAAAACAACAGGAGTACAAAACTCAAGCATTCGTGAATCTTCAAATGTTTTCAGAATAATCTCCCCTCCTATCCCATTTATATCTCCAATAGAAATTCCTACAATTATTTTATCCTCTCTACTCATTACTTCGGCTTTTTTAATTGTTATTTTTGCATTACAAATGTAATTAATTGCTAGAATGTTTACAGGTATAATTGAAACGGTTGGTGAAATAATCAACCTTACAAAAGAAGGTGAAAATCTACATATAGAAATTAGAAGTGTAATTGCGCCTGAACTTAAAATAGATCAAAGTGTTTCGCACAATGGTATTTGCTTGACAGTTGTTCAGGTTTCGGATGAGTCATATGTAGTTACTGCGATCAAAGAAACCCTAGACAAAACGAATCTGAAAAACCTAAAAAAAGGTTCGTTAGTAAATCTTGAACGAGCTATGAAACTAGGTGACAGGCTCGATGGGCATATTGTTCAAGGTCATGTTGATGGAATTGCCACATGCAAAGGTATCGAAGAAGCTGATGGTAGTTGGGTATATACTTTTGAATACAATAATAAAGAGTTTAGTACAGTTGAAAAAGGATCAATAACAGTAAACGGAGTTAGTTTAACTGTTGTAAATTCAAGAAAGAACACCTTTAGTGTTGCTATTATTCCTTATACATATGAAAACACCAACTTCAAAGAAATTAAAGTAAATGATGAAGTAAATTTAGAATTTGATATTATCGGGAAATACGTAGCTAATCTTATGAAGCCTTATTTGTAGACTGATATTTCCTATAAACAACATAAGCTCCAAGAAGAACCCCCATTGCAACCAACACCCATATATTATCATCTATAGGTAATTGTAATTGAGGTGAATTTACCACATAACCAGGACGTGGTTGAGGTGGAGCCGGAGACTTAGAGCCCGACTGAACCGCAAGACCTATTACATTATAAAAAAGTGATGTCATAATCGAATTTATACAATTCTGGGGATCAAATTATCGCC
This sequence comes from Aequorivita sp., assembly GCA_035307265.1. Classification (GTDB taxonomy): domain Bacteria; phylum Bacteroidota; class Bacteroidia; order Flavobacteriales; family Flavobacteriaceae; genus Aequorivita. The sequence continues at coordinate 8,786 of DATGMT010000083.1, read as the reverse complement.
TAAAGTAATATTTTTTTTTAATCAAATAAAGAAAAATGGCATTTATATGAAAAATCAAACAATACTTGACTCTAATTCTTAAAATTAGAAATTTAATTTAAATACACAAATTCATGAATACGGGGAAATTATCAATGAATTAGGTTTAAAAAAGTGGTCCCACATGGGCTTGAACCATGGACCCCTTGATTATGAGTCAAGTGCTCTAACCAGCTGAGCTATGGGACCGTTATTACTTAAATAACTAAAAGAACTTTGTTTTATATTCTAAAAAGGACATAAAATAAAGGATTGCAAATGTAATACTCTTTGTAAATACTGCAAAACTATTTTTAACTATTCTTAATTTCTTGACAAAGTTCTACTAAAACACCGTTTGCAGATTTTGGATGTAGGAAAGCTACCAATTTATTATCTGCTCCTTTTTTAGGGGTTTCATTTAATAAAATAAAACCTTCTTCTTTAAGTCGTTTCATTTCAAGCTCTATATTTTCAACTGCAAAAGCTATATGATGAATCCCTTCACCACGCTTTTCTATAAACTTGGCAATAGGACTTTCTTTATTACTTGCTTCAAGTAGTTCAATCTTACTCTCTCCGCATTTAAAAAATGAAGTTTCTACACCTTCACTTTCAACTCTCTCTGACTTATAAGGTGACACGCCCAAAAGAGCTTCATAAATTTTGTTTGCTTCTGCAAGATTTTTAACCGCTATTCCTATATGTTCAATTTTATCCATAAATATATTTCCTAAAAATCATTAATGGATATTTCTACAATATTCAACTTGTAAAAGAATATACCATTATATATTGTTCAAAAATACAAACTTAATTTCATTAGATTTTAATTTGTGAAGGTCAACCATAACCTTCTGTATACATTAATGTTCTATTTTTGCATCATGGAAGAAACAAATAGACAAAAGAAAATTGCATCAGTCCTTCAAGAGGATTTAGCAAACGTGCTACAAAACATGCTCCGTGATGCTGGACAAACTGGTATAATTATTTCGGTGAGCAAAGTTAGTGTAACAACAGACCTTTCTATAGCTAAGGTGTATGTAAGTATATTTCCTGCGGACAAGGCACAACCTATCGTAGATGAACTGAACAATGTAAAATCACAAATTAGACATACAATTGCACAGCTTACTAAACACCAATTAAGAAGAATGCCAGAACTTATATTCTACAATGATGACTCTTTAGAATATATAGAGAAAATAGACAAAGCTGTAAGAGGTGAAGATAATCCTCTTAAAAACCCGGATTTACTACCTAAAAGAAAGAAATCTTAGTTTGAGTTTTTCCCTCTACATCGCTAAACGATATCTGTTTTCGAAAAGCAGCAATAATGCCATCAATATTATTACAATTATTGCGGCAATTGGTGTTGTAGTGGGTTCAATGTCTTTATTTATTGTTCTTTCAGGGTTCTCTGGGTTAAAAGACTTCAGTCTACAGTTTACAAATGTTTTTGATAGTGACTTAAAGATTTATCCTAAGAGTGGGAAAACTATTCACTTCACAACTGCACAAAAAAAACAACTTGAAAATATTAATGGGATTGAAAGTTTTTCTGAAATAATAGAAGAACGTGTTTTTCTTCACTATAAAGGAAGAAACCACATTTCATATATTAAAGGTGTTGATAAGAATTATGAAAAAGTAACTGTAGTTGATAGTATTATACTTGCTGGAAATTGGTTTCAGCCAAGCAATCATGAAGTGGTAATTGGATTAACTACATCTTCTAAACTCTCATTATCACTGTGGGATTATTCAAATTTACTTGAAATTTATGTTCCAAAGCCTGGAACAGGACAAATCAACACCTTAAACCCCACCAATGCCTTTAGCAAAGAAAACGTTGTTGTTTCTGGTGTATATCAAGTAAATGAAGACTTAGACGCAAAATATGTTTTTACCGATATTCTTTTTGCTAGAAACTTACTATCGCTAGATAGCTCACAAGTTTCATCGGTGGAAATAAAAATGCTTCCTACTGCATCTGAGAAGCAAGTTAGAAGTGAAATAGAAAAAGTTTTTCCAGATGGAATAGTGATTAAAAATAGAATTCAGCAAAATGATGCATTATACAAAATGCTGAATACCGAGAATATTGCAGTCTATTTAATATTCACACTTGTTCTAATAATTGCTCTGTTTAATGTTGTTGGTTCAATTATTATGATGATTCTCGACAAGCGAAAGAACATTAAAACACTTTATAGTCTTGGTGCACCATTAAATGAAATTAGAAAGATATTTTTCCTTCAAGGAACCTTGATGACTTTCTTGGGTGGAATATTAGGTATTTTAATTGGAGTGATTGCCGTTGTTGGACAGCTAGAATATGGATTCATAAACATTTCTCACACATTACCTTATCCAGTAAAACTAGAGTTTATTAATGTAATAATCGTTTTTATTACAATAAATACGCTAGGAATAATAGCCTCAAGAATCGCAGCTAGTAGAGTTAGTGAAAAATTAGTGGTTTAAACAACTAGAAATTCTGGATCTACTCCTAAACTTACTAAAGCCTCACAAATTTCTTCTGTAAATTTCTTTGGCCCACACACGTAGAATCTAAAATTGAAATCCCCTATATTTTCAACTAAGAATTTTCGATCTATTCGGCGCTCTCTAAAACCAATAACACCTTCTCTTGTGAAAACATTTTTAAAAGCAGGTCCAAGCATTTGGGTCAGCTCTTCAAATAGAATAATGTCTTGTTTGGTTTTGTTTGAATACAAAAGCGCAAGATTTCGCAAATTTCCACTTTCAAAAAGAGCTCTAAATATTGGAATAAATGGTGTAATTCCAGTTCCACCAGCTATAAAAATCCCAGGGCCTTTATATTTTATAGTACCGAAAACATCGTGAATTAATAATTCATCTCCCGTATTGAGTTTTGCCATTTGAGCAGTAACACCCTTATGGTCTTCATATATTTTTACTATTAACTCTACAAAGTCCCAATGATGCAAAGAAGTTAAAGTAAGTGGCCTGATTTTATCTTCCCAGCCAGGAATATTTATAGATATATGAGCCGATTGCCCCGGGGAATATTCAAAGTCTTCGGGTTTTTCAAGAACAAAACGCTTGACATCGTGAGTAATATAATGTGTGCTGAGTATTTTAAGCTTCTTCATAAAGTGAATTTGACCCAAAGGTATAAATGTTTTATAAAAACCCTAAAACTATAAAGACACTTTCCTCTCGAGGATTAGTCTATAAAAGAGTTTTAAACAAATTCGTAGTCTCCAAAAAGTTGAAGGACCTCATCGAAAGTTTCAAAAACGGTAGCTGAATCATCGCTAGTAACCATTTTCATTCTATATTCTTTAAAGTTTGGAATTCCTTTAAAATAATTTGTGTAATGACGACGTGTTTCAAAAACTCCAAGCTTTTCGCCTTTCCAATCTATCGCCATTTGAAGATGACGTCTTGCAGCTTCAACTCGCTCCAACATTGTTGGTGGTGCTAAATGTTTACCTGTTTGAAAATAATGTTTTACTTCTCTAAAAAACCAAGGATAACCAATACTAGCGCGTCCAATCATTGCACCATCTAATCCGTATTTATCCCGCATTTCCATGGCTCGTTCTGGTGTGTTAACATCGCCGTTTCCGAAAATAGGAATATGCATTCTTGGATTATTTTTAATTTCAGCAATTGGCCTCCAATCGGCTTCTCCTTTATACATTTGAACTCGAGTTCGACCATGAATAGAGAGCGCTTTACATCCAACGTCTTGTAGTCTTTCAGCTACTTCCAAAATCTTTATAGAATCTTGATCCCAACCCAAACGAGTTTTAACCGTAACAGGTAGTTTGGTGTGTTTAACCATAGCCTCGGTTAGACTAACCATTAAATCTATATCCTTCAAAATTCCAGCACCAGCACCTTTACAGACCACTTTTTTAACAGGACATCCAAAATTAATATCTATAATATCAGGACCACTAGCTTCAACAATTTCAACTGTTTTTAGCATAGAATCTAATACAGCTCCAAATATTTGAATTCCTACAGGACGTTCTTTTTCATAAATATCTAACTTCATGACGCTTTTTGCAGCATCGCGAATTAGACCTTCCGAAGAAATAAATTCAGTATAAACCACGTCTGCACCTTGCTCTTTACACAACGCACGAAATGGTGGATCACTAACGTCTTCCATTGGCGCTAAAAGCAAAGGGAATTCGGGTAATTCTATGTTTCCTATTTTTGGCAATTCTTTCCTATTTTGAATTTGCAAAAGTAGTCAATCTCTCAAAATAAGTAGGTTATAACAGATTTAATAAGTTTGATACTCAAAAAATATTCTTGATTTAATTATCTGTATATTAATCGTTTTATCTAAAATTTTATTGAAAAATCACACTAAAAAACAGAATTTAGTTGCTGATTATATAGGAAAAGATGAAAATATAAGCCATTATAAATCTATATCTATTTGATATTTAATTCAACTCTATTAAACATGGCTTACAAAACCATACTTTTAATTTATATTTGCAGGTTAACGTACGAGAAGGAATTTTATGAAGAATATTCGCAATTTTTGCATTATCGCCCACATTGATCATGGAAAGAGCACCTTGGCCGACAGGCTTTTAGATGCCACAGGAAGTGTAACCAATCGCGAAAAACAAGAACAATTGTTAGATAGTATGGACTTAGAACGTGAAAGAGGAATCACGATTAAAAGTCACGCTATCCAAATGGACTATGTTTATAAGGGTGAAAAATATATTTTAAACTTAATCGATACACCGGGTCACGTAGATTTTTCCTACGAAGTATCTAGATCTATTGCTGCTTGTGAAGGAGCACTACTAATTGTTGATGCTGCCCAAAGCATTCAAGCACAGACAATATCAAATTTATATTTAGCACTAGAGAACGACCTAGAAATTATTCCAGTGCTTAACAAGGTAGACCTACCATCAGCAAACGTTGAGGAAGTAACCGATGACATTGTAGATCTTCTTGGGTGTAAACCCGAAGACGTAATACCAGCAAGTGCAAAAACGGGACTTGGAATTGAAGAAATCCTAAGTGCTATTATAGAACGTGTTCCAGCGCCAACAGGAAATGTTGACGAGCCACTTCAAGCCTTGATTTTCGATTCTGTTTACAACCCTTTTAGAGGAGTTGAAACCTATTTTAGAGTTTTAAATGGCGAAATTCATAAAGGCCAGAATATTAAATTTATGGCTACTGGAAAGTCTTACTTCGCAGATGAAGTAGGAACTCTTAAACTTAAACAAATCCCTAAGCAAGTAATTAAAGCTGGTGACGTTGGGTATCTAATCACAGGAATTAAAGAAGCTAAGGAAGTTAAAGTAGGAGATACTATTACCGATTTTAAAGAACCTACAACAAATATGATTGAAGGTTTTGAGGACGTAAAGCCAATGGTTTTCGCCGGAATTTATCCTGTAGATACTGAAGACTATGAAGACCTAAGAGCTTCGATGGAAAAGCTTCAACTTAACGATGCTTCTTTAGTGTTTATTCCCGAAAGCTCAGCCGCTTTAGGATTTGGATTCCGATGTGGGTTCTTAGGAATGTTGCACTTAGAAATTATTCAAGAGCGATTAGAACGTGAGTTTGATATGACTGTTATTACAACGGTTCCTAACGTATCCTATCACGCTTTCACTACAAAATCTCCAGATACACCAATACTAGTAAATAACCCTTCCGACTTGCCAGATCCTTCTATGTTAGATCGAGTGGAAGAACCATTTATCAAGGCAACTATCATTACAAAATCCGAGTATGTTGGGAACGTAATGTCCTTATGTATTGAAAAACGAGGAATTATAACCAATCAAACCTATTTAACTACAGATAGAGTTGAATTAAATTTCGATATGCCTCTTGCAGAAATTGTATTCGATTTCTACGATAGATTAAAAACAGTTTCAAGAGGATATGCATCATTTGATTATGCACCTATCGGAATGAAAGCATCTCACTTAGTTAAAGTTGATATTCTACTTAATGAGAGCCCTGTAGATGCGCTTTCTGCATTACTTCACCGAGATAATGCATATGACATTGGAAAGAAGATTTGTGAAAAACTAAGAGAATTAATCCCAAGACAACAATTTGATATTCCTATTCAAGCTGCTATTGGTGCAAAAATTATTGCTCGTGAAACAGTAAAGGCTGTTAGAAAAGACGTTACCGCCAAATGTTATGGTGGAGATATTTCTAGAAAACGAAAACTCCTAGAAAAGCAGAAAAAAGGGAAAAAGAAAATGCGCCAAATTGGAAACGTAGAAATTCCACAAGAAGCATTTATGGCAGTACTTAAATTGAACGATTAGTCTAAATAATCGTTCAATTTAAGCGCTCTATAATTTTAGTTGCAATCGGCTCCACTTTCCTGTAATCCAGATAGATATTCATCATAAGGAGTACCTGTATTCTGCCCATTTATGGAAGCAGTCCCATCGGTTTCATGACAAATTTCGAATGGTCCTGTTTCAATAGATGAACAAGTCATACAACTTCGCTCCTCATCTTTTTTACATGAGAAAACCGATATGCTAATCAGCATCAAAATAAGAAGAAAAGATTTTTTCATTCTGAATATTTAAATTTCAAGTATTTATTTCTTTGATTTTCCTGCATCAACAGATCGTGTTGCATTTGCTACATCTTCAAAATCAACAGCTTTTCCTAAGTAGACTAAGTAACAACCTGGTTCTATTTCTAAATCGGCGGGAGTTGTGATTAAATCTAAAAATCCATCTGCGTGTTTCAGAAACAATGGAATAGCGTTTCTGTTTTCAGAAATCACATTCAACACACGAAGGAATTGATTGTGGCTATCAACCTTAATTTCCTGAATAGATGGAAACTCTTGTGAAACTTCTGAAAAATGATTGTAATCGTGTGTATAGGAAACTAACTCTTTTTCTTTAAGGTCTTCGCGATGGCGCATCTCATCGGAAGTCATTAATCTAAAAGTTCCATTTTCACCAAAATGTTCGCCAAAACGAGTTATAGCAAACTTATTAATCTCGTCATTTCCAGTCATTGATAGGAGATATCCCACGTCATTAAGCTCGAAATTTTCCGTTAAATCATCTGAATAAATATTTACAACAAATGCATCTAACCCTAATTCTTTTGCTCTGTTAACGTTCAACTGGTTCGAATCAATCAAAACAACATGGCGATCGTTTTTTTGTAAGTATGTAGCTATTAAACGCGAAACTTTTGAAGCCCCTACCATTAAAATACCTTCAGATTTCTTAAGCTTTACACCAAGCCATCTTGACATAATCCTGGCAGTAGTGGCATTTAAAATAACCGTACTCAAAACAACTGCAAAAACTAATGGTGTAATATATTCAGCTCCAACAACACCATTGGCTACTAACTGTGTTCCGAAAAGTGAAGAAATTCCCGCAGCTACAATTCCGCGAGGACCTACCCAACTAATAAACAGTTTCTCATTAACTTCAAGAGGCGATTTAATTGTGCTCATGAAAACCGATAACGGCCGCAACACAAAAATCACAATCGCTAATAAAATTGCTGTTTTCCAATTAAACACTAACAGTAAATCGTCAACGCTAATATTTGCAGCTAACAGTATAAAAAGGATTGAAACTAAAAGAACACTCAGCGATTCTTTGAAAAACAAAAGTTCTTTTAGATTAGGGAGGTCGCTGTTTCCAAGGTACATACCCATTACAACAACAGCCAAAAGTCCAGATTCGTGAGCAAACAAATCACTCAAAACGAAAATAGCCAACACTAAGGATAGTGAAACAACATTTGATAGATAGTGTGGCACAAATTTTTTCTTAATCGAAACATATAGGGCGTAACCAGCAGCTGTTCCGAAAGCTAAACCAATTAAAATAATCTTACCAAATTCCAGAAGTGCCTGTCGAGTATAATCTGAATCTCCTTCAATTCTAATAAACTCATAAACCAAAACAGCAACTAAAGCACCAATTGGGTCTATTAAAATTCCTTCCCATCGAAGAACTGCTGCTACGTCTTTCTTAAGAGGAATGTTTCGCAGAATAGGTGAAATAACCGTGGGACCAGTTACAATAATCAATGCAGAGAACAGAAAAGATATTCTCCAATCGAGTCCAAATACATAATGAGCGGCAATTCCAGCTCCAATGAAAGTGATAGCTGCTCCAATGCTGATGAGCTTCCCAATTGCTCCACCAACTTTCGAGATTTCATCGCGTTTTAAAGTGAGTCCCCCTTCAAATAGAATAATTCCCACAGCTAATGAAACAAAATAAAATAAATTTTGCCCCGGAAAAAGTCCTATTTCTCCATCCCAAATAGGTTGAAGCCATTGCTCTCCATCAGATGAGAAAAATGTAGAAATCGGACCTACTAAAAGTCCGATTAAAATAAGGGGTAAAATTGCTGGTATTTTGAACTTCCATGCCACCCATTGGGCTAAAATTCCTAAAATTATAATTCCTGCTAATTCTACCATTAATATTCGATTTTGGTAAATTAAAGATTTTTCATTCCCAAGCAATCTTAAGGACTTGTTAAAAATAGCATAATTAATTTACCCTTCAATGGCGAGTGTGTAACGCTTTTGTTATTTTGCGGTTAATTCTTTTTTAAACTATGCAGTTATATCCTATTGAAGCTGGCAATTTTAAACTTGACGGCGGAGCGATGTTTGGAGTTGTCCCAAAGACCCTTTGGACAAGAACCAACCCAGCTGATGAAAACAACATGATCGATCTTGCCACTCGATGCCTTCT
>DATGMT010000082.1:0-4793 GCA_035307265.1 Aequorivita sp. | reverse complement strand
CGCTTTCGCGGGAAAATGGGGCCGACTGGTTTTGACAGCGGGTCTAATTGTATTGTAAGCATGCCGAGCGCTGGGATATAGCTCGTAAATATCATATTTCACACTTTTTAAACGGCGAGAATAACTACGCCCTAGCTGCATAATCTGAATTATAGTAGGATGTGCCTCGGCCCACAAGGTGGGCAAGCAGGAAGTCACTCAACGGCCTTGGTTTGCGGCGGTTGATATAGTGGCTTCGTAAAAGTAAACCTAGCTCTGTTAGTGCTTTGATGACAGGGTGAAACTCAAGTAAAGATAAGGAGTGCGTTGGTAGTTTTCGACCGGCAATCTCTCGAAAACCTAAATGAAAACTAAGCATGTAGAAAGCATTATAATTGCACGTTTGGACGGGAGTTCGAATCTCCCCGGCTCCACATTTCGATTACCAAATCGATACAAAAACCCTATAATCCTATGGATTACAGGGTTTTTTTATTCTTTTATAAATTTGATTTGCATACCACCTTGAAATAATATCATGGTGTTTTCTGCTGGGATGAACTCAAACTTCGCCCCTACTTGGTTCATTATAAATATATCTTTATCTGTAGCTTCTAGTGGAAGCGCTGGTTGTCCTGTGCCTTGTGCTATTAGTGTATTTCCGTCTTTTGTAAAGGTGATTTTAAAAGCGATTTCATTAGAAGCATAAACACCTAAATACTTGTCCAAATCTTCCGTTGTCAAGTTGAACGATTCAAATACTGGTATTTCGTATGGCAGGTTATAAAAAGCACTTAAAACAGCAATTGAAATATCATTACTATTCATATTCGTTCCGTTTGAAATTAAGGCATAGGAAATATTGCTGTTTGGGAAGTGAGCATATATAGAGGTAAAACCATCTATTCCTCCTGTGTGGCCATAGCCGATATCATTGTAAAAAGGAATTTGAAACAACCCAACTCCATAACCGTCTTGAATTGTTTTCATCAATTCTAAACTTTCAGAAGTTAGTAGTTGTCCGCCAAACAAAGCATCTGAAAACTTTGTCAAGTCGCTTGCTGTGGAAGTAATAGCTCCTGCACCTAATGGAATTGTATAGTCTGTTTCGGTTTCTTCTTTCCAAGAACCTAGAAATTTGTACGATTTACTCTCATTATTTCTAGGATTGATTTTTCCAAAAACATAGGTGTTTGTCAACCCAATTGGTTTAACAATATGTTCCTGCAGCAATTCTGAATACGATTTTGAAAACACCTTTTCAAGTATGTATGTCAGTAGTACAAAATTTGAGTTGCTGTACTCTGCCTTGCTGTCTGGTTCAAAATCACTACCGCTCTTTTGAATTATTTCAACCATTTCCTTTTCAGTCTTTGGTTGGGTGTTCCAGGTTAAGTAGTCGGGGTTATTCGTGAAGTTATGTATTCCACTTCTGTGGTTTAGTAATTGTTTAACCGTTATTTTTTCTGCATTTGTAATTGTAGGGAACCACTTACTTATGGTTTGATCTAAATCTAACTTATTTTCTTCAACAGCTTTTAATGCCAGAAGCGCAGTAAATGATTTAGAAATTGAACCAATTCGGTATTTTGTTTCAACTGTTGACTTTACTTTGTTATCGACATCTACATACCCAATCGACCTTGCATACATAATTTCTCCATTCTTCGATACGGCAACACTCCCCATAAACTTGTTGTTCGTTTCAAGGGTTTCAAAGTAACTATCAAGCTTTGCTTTGTCAAAGTCTGTTTGAGCAAATCCGAACTGGACTAATGTGAAGAATAGAACTGTTGTTAAAATCGTTTTTATCATAAATATATTTCCTTTTTAATTCTGGGTATGGCTTCAAAACAACATATCATTTTCACTTACAAAGGAGTACATTAAGGCAGGTTATAGCATTATCAAAATTGCTTAATAGTCCAACGCATTTCCTTGTCGTTGCGCATAGATTTATGTAGAAGTTGTTAAAACTGCTCTTTTATTACCCGATCATCAACAATGCCCAATTCTTTAAGATGATTTATTACCGCATTCATCATTGGTGGTGGCCCACAAAGGTAAAAGTATGAGTTATTATTTTGTATTTGTGCTTTTATTAATTCTTTAGTTATATAACCGTGCTCAAAACCATCCTTTTCTTCTTCGGACAAAACATTTAAAAAGTTTTTACCTAACATATTATTGAGATTACCTTGTTCAATAATATCAGCTTCCGTTTTGTTAGCGAAAATCAGTTTGTTTTCACCTATCCTATTTTCTTTTTTAAGTTGTTTTAGAATTGCTATAAATGGTGTGATACCAGCACCACCAGCAATAAAAACTCCTTCCCCTTGATATTTAATATCGCCAAAAACATCGCCAATAGAAAGAGAATCTCCTTCCTTAAGCTTGCTTATCTGATCTGTAACTCCTTTGTGTTCAGGATAAACTTTTATAAAAAACTCCAAATATTCATCTGATGGTAAGGAAGTGAAGGTAAAAGCTCTTAATTCTTTTTCCCAGTTCGGTTTATCTAATGCTACGTCTACTGCTTGTCCTGGTATATAAGAAAGGCCTTGAGGCTTTTCAGTTTCAATATGCATGACATCGTGTGTGGCATTTTTTATGGATATTATTTTTACATTTTTCATGATGCTATTTTTTTATATGTCTTTCATTACATTTTCAGTTATTCTGTCGCATCTACTAAAGCCGAATTCAAATATGTTTTTATCATTCGTTACTTCATAAAGTTTTTCTTTTAGCATTTCTTTTGACCTGTATAAACGTATTTTCACATTAGCAACAGTTATATCTAAAACAACTGAAATTTCTTTTAAACTCATTTCCTCAACCTTTTTCAGAATATAAACAGTTTTATACTTTATATCTAAGCTGTCGATAGCATCTTCTAATATTTGCTTGGCTTCATTCCGTATCATTTTATCTTGTGGGTTTAGTTGTCTGTTATCTGGAATTTCTAAAATGGTGTTACTGAAGTTATTCGATTGTTCATTTAGATGATAAAGTTTTCCTTTATCCTTTAAACGAGCCAAAGATTCGTTTATCCCTATGCGAATTAGCCAAGTAGAGAAAGTTGATTCTAATTTAAACTGATGCAATTTGGTAAAGGCTTTTACGTAGGTGTCTTGCATTATATCTTCAATTTCACCATCATCCTTTAAATATCCTCTAATTACACGATATAGTTTTTGATTATTACGTCTAACTAATATTTCGTAAAGTTCTTTTTCGCCACTTAGAATTCGTTTTATGACTTGACTCTCATTTATTTTATGATTGTTAAAATCACGAATGTTTATTGTTTCCATTTTCATCACCTCTTTTACTTTAGATAAAGAACTTTAAATAAAGTTACAAAATTTGTATCCTTTTTCTGGATCTACTATCAAATAGTCGAAACAAATTTAAAATCACTAAAAATATAAGATTATGGATTCAAATGTAAGATTAGTACAGAGCGTTTTAAAGTACACTTTTGGTTTAGTGCCAATCGTTGCAGGATTAGATAAATTCACTAATATTCTTTGTAACTGGAGTCAGTATGTTTCTGATGGTTTAGCCGGAATACTACCTTTTGAGCCTTCTACATTTATGATGATTGTTGGTATTATCGAAATAGCTGCAGGTGTACTTGTTTTAATTAAAACAAAAATTGGAGCTTATGTAGTTTCAGCTTGGTTAACAGGTATTGCCCTTAGTTTAATTTTTAGCTGGACTTATGTTGATGTCGCTGTTAGAGACTTAGTAATGGCAATTGGAGCATTTTGTTTAGCGACATTATCGAATGATAATTATGGTAAAGCCAATGGCTAGTAAGACAAAGTTAATCAGGTGCTCTTATCTAAAAGAAGGAATATCAAAATACTTTAATCAGCACGTATCGATTAGAAACCTTTTACGTGATGATACTTTTAATTTGAATGATACCTAAAAGAGTGAAAAGTAGGCTTTATTACTTGAAAAAGTTAATGCTAACAACCCCAAATTAAGAATTGAAATATAACAACTAGAAAATAAAGATCCGCTAGAAAGACTTATTTAGAACACCTTTTTTTGAAATTATAGGGTTGTGCAACGGTTACCATTGTTGAACTAAACCTAAAGGTAGCTTCACGGGACAGTTACATCACGATTCACTACCTTTAAGTAATGTTTAATTCTAATATTTAAAGTTATGAAAAAAAAGTGACACCCTTATTCAAAGGGCTATTATTTCCGTTCCAGAGTTTGCAACACTCTACCACAAACTCAAACGATCTGTTGAACTCGCTGGTAAAAGCCAGAGCACTCTTACCAACTATGCCCGCTGCCTGGCGCATATCGCACTTCATTTTAACTGTAGTCCACTTGAGCTCGATGAGGAACAGATCTTAGATTATCTACACATTTTAAAGTCACAACACAAGACCCCTTCGGACAGTTTTTTCAAACACACGGTTTATGGGCTTCGCTATGCTTATCGTGTCTTTGGGATGAAAGAAATGCGGGTCATTCTTCCTTCCATTGAACGCCCCAAGAAACTCCCCGTTGTACTGAACCAAAGGGAGATAAAACAACTGCTCAAGACCCCCAAGTTGCTCAAGCACCGATTGGTACTTGGGATGCTCTATGGTTGTGGACTTCGCAATTTTGAACTTCGCAATCTACAGCGTAGGGATCTGGACTTTGATAGGAAGATGGTACACGTGCGCCAAGGCAAAGGGCGCAAGGATCGTTATGTTCCCTTATCCGAGATGCATATCCGTGGTCTAAAGAAATATCTACTGGCAGAAAACCCCACGAGTTGGTGTTTTACTGGCAATGAT
>DATGMT010000081.1:0-52370 GCA_035307265.1 Aequorivita sp. | reverse complement strand
TGTTTTAAACTTCTTGTTAGAAAGCAACTTTTTCTTGTGTGATGAATATCCAATAGTTATAAAAACAACTGTAAGTATCATCATTAAGGGATGCTCTACTGCATAAAGTCTAAACTCGGAATTCTTCATTACTTCGCCCATTCCTAGGTTACTAATATTCTTAATTCCTAGTGGCGAAACAAACAAGAGAATCAATCCGATTAGCAATTGGATATGAGTCACGATAAGTGCAAACAGCGAAATTCTGAAGTCTTTTGGGCCATATTCTTTCTTAGAGAATAAGCCAGCTAAGGCATTTAGTGTGGCCACAATAACAATAAGCAGCACGAGATATGCCCAATACGAATGAATAAATTGAACGGTTTTGTACATTTTTTCTTTAGGATTTTTTGAATTTCATCAAAGATAAGCTTTATAAATAAAAAAAAAGCCCCAATATACTGGGGCTTTTTTACCTTTATCTAAGACTATAATTAGAAGTTATAGCGCACACTTGCGTTCCAAGTTCTTCCATTTCCATAGAAATAACCGTATGAATCTTTTTGACTTAAGTAAGTTTCATTAGCAACGTTATAAACGTTTGCTCTAATTGTAATATCATCACCGCCAAGGTTAAACTTGTAAGTAACTCCTGCATCTAACACTCCGTAAGAAGGTAAACGCTCTGCTTGATAAACAACACCCGCTTGTGAAGCTTCAACTACGTCTAATGCATCAACAAATCCGTAAAGATTAGCATAGATATTATAGTCAGCATCAATACTGAAGCCATCGAAAATACCATACTTAAATCCAAAACCGAATGAAGTTTGTGGTGCATTACCCACTTTTGTTCCAGTTAGGTTAACACTTCCATCTTCTAACAACTCATTAGTGTCTGCCTCTCTAGTTTGGAATGGAGTAGATCCATCATATTTCCAGTTACCAATACTACCAAAAGCTCTCATCATGAAGTCACTAGAGTAACGATATCTACCTTCAAACTCAAATCCTTTGTGTACCTGAGTGATGTTAGTAAATCTCTGGTAGCGGTCTTTTTGTGCAACAGGATCTGTAGAGGTTTCATCACCTTGGATGAAGCTTCCTCCAAGAAATCTATTACCCCAAGAAGTATAATATCCGTTTAAATCTAAACTAAAGCTTCCTGAACGTACTTTATAACCAAACTCAACTCCAGTGATTTCTTCATTTTCGATTTCGTTATCACCTGAAAGTATGTAGTTTGAATTTCTGATATCGTCAAAAATATTATCTAAGAAAGGTTGTCTAGAGTATTGTCCAGCATTAGCGAAGATAGTGTGACCTTCTGCGAAAGTATATCCAAGACCTCCTTTAATGTTATATCCAACTTTGTTAACCTTATCAGATTTACCCATTCCGTCTACGCCTTCAACTTCTCTTCCTGCAGCGCGACCTTCTCTTTGGTAGCTTTGTGTTGAAACAGCTCCTTGTACAAAGGCAGAGAAGTTATCTGTTTTGTATTCAGCTTGACCAAAAGCTCCTATATAGTTAATATACTCAGAATAGTCGTAGTTAAAACGCTGACCCTCATCTGCTGAGTTAAACAATGAAGCCCAAGGATTTGCTTTAAACGTTTCATTAATAACATAGTCGGCATCTCTAGCGTCACCATATCCAAAGTTATCTGCATAACCGTCTAACCCTAAAAGGTCATTCATTTGATACCAGTGGCTTCCTTTGTAGAAACGTGTGTCAAGACCTGCATTAACAGTAAAGTTTTCGTTTAAATCAGATTCTAAATTAGTAAGAAATCCGTACCAGTTGTGGTTGTTTACAGACATTCTTCTAGCAAGAGATCCGCTTCCGTAGCCACCTATACCGTTATCAGAAGTATCTATGTTGTTTTGCTCGATTGCATCAAAGTCAATTTCGCCATTATCGTTACGGATGATGTTACTTGAACTACCTGCAGGTCCTGTTCCACCACCACGTCCCCATGATGCATAAGCTACAGAAGACAAGCTAGTTTTTTCAGAGATATTCCAATCCCAGTTTAAGTTAGCGATTGGCTTGTGGTAGTAGTTTCTTCTTAATGTATAACGCTCACCTTTGTAAAAACCAGTGTTATTATTATAACGTTTACCAAATGTTTCGTAGTCCTCTAAAGACTTAGAGAAGTTTTGATCGTGACGTTGTGGTGCACCTGTCAACAAAAAGTTGAAAGAGTGTGAATCATTAGGAACGTATCCAATACCTACAAAGTAGTTTTGGCCTTGTCCACCTGTTCCGTCTGCATATTTTCTATGCGCTTGCCAGTGATCTACAAGAAATGAGTATGCCCATTTTCCTTTTAATCCAGAATCGTAGCTAACAGTCCCTTTGAAGTAGCTGTCATTACCAGTCATAAATCTAGCAAAACCACCTTCTTTTCTGCCCGCTGCACGAGAAACGATGTTTACAGTTCCTCCAACAGAAGAAATAGCAAGTTTAGACGATCCAAGTCCACGTTGCACCTGAACAGCATTAGCCACATCAGACATTCCAGACCAGTTTGACCAGTATACTCTTCCATCTTCCATTCCGTTAATTGGTTGACCGTTCAAAAGGAATGCAGTGTTTGTTTGGTCGAAACCACGTAGAAACATTTGAGAGTCTCCAAATCCACCTGATTGGTTAGAAACATAAACACTTGGCGTGCTTTTCATAACCTCTGGAAACTCGACGTTTCCAACAGCTTTAGCTTGAATTTCAGTAGAAGTAATTGTAGAAACAGCAATTGGCGTTCTACGATCACCTGCTAAGTCTATTACTCCTTTTCCTACAATAACTACCTCTTGAAGCGCATCGGCATCAGGAGTTACTTTAATAGTTCCAAGGTTACTAACCCCGTTAACAATTTTAAAAGATACTTGTTGATTATCGTATCCTATATAAGATACTACAATTGATCCTGAATTTGATCGAGCTTCTAAAGTGAAGTTTCCATCAAAATCGGCGATAGCTCCATTAGAAGTACCAGCCTCAACAATGTTGGCTCCTGGCAGCGGAGTTTGCGACTCCGAATCAATAACGGTTCCCGTTACTGTCCTCTGTGAAAAGGCAGAAATGCTGCCAAGTAAAAAAACTAGAAGTAAAAATTTTCTCATAAGAGCAAATATTAGGTTTAAATTTTCGGTAAAAATACAACCTAAAATAAGAACCTAATAATTTATGAGGGAAAAAATTAGAATTAATTCATTCTATGAACTTGGAGATATACTCCTTACATTCAAGAACTCACACTAATAACTCGTAGAGTTTAAGTGAATTGTATCTTAGAAACTTATACAATCAAGCTTTTCCTTAATAGGAGCAAGAGTGGCCATATAGGATTCGTGGTATTCTTCTGGCAGTGGCTTGGAAAACGGGAGGTCTTCATTAAATGGATCTACCTGTTTACCATTTTTCCAAAAACGATAGCACACGTGAGGCCCACTTGTATTACCTGTCATTCCTATCCATCCAATCACATCGCCTTGACTAACATACTGACCTACTTTAACCTTTCTAGACTTCATATGAAGATATTGTGTTTCATAGGTTCCGTTATGTCTAATCTTTACATAGTTGCCGTTACCTCCTCTGTATTCTGATTTTGTAACCACGCCATCGGCTGTAGCCAATATCGGTGTTCCAACTGGTGCAGCAAAATCAGTTCCTTTATGTGGGCGGACTTTATAACCATAGTATTTAATTCTACGGTTTAGGTTATATCGCGAAGAGATTCTACTAAATTTGACAGGAGCTTTTAAAAATGCTCGTTTAAGATTATTTGCGTTTTCATCATAAAACCCAGAGATGTTTTCTTCAGAATCAGCATCAAACTTGAAGGCATACAAAGGTTTTCCGTGGTGTTCAAAATATGCAGCCTTAATCTCATGCATACCTGCAGAAATAGTGTCGTCTATAAATCTTTCAGTATAAATCACCTTAAAGCGATCTCCTTGCTGTAGTTTAAAAAAGTTAATTGTCCAAGCGTAAATATTGGCCAATTGATCTGTCATATAAGGACTTAAGTTTTGCTCTTCCATTGTAGCAGACAATGAGTTGGTAATTATACCCGATGCTTCGCGCTCAACATATGTAACAGGTTTTTTAAACTTATTAATTGAAATAGAGTCTCTGAAATCAACAATAGAGTAATCTATTTTTGAATTTTCATATATAAAAACCTGTGTAGACCTAAGAGAATCTTTAGAGTTTAGAAGTACATAGGGTTTTCCAACTCTCATTCGTCTAACATCGAAGCTATCTCGAAAGTTTGTAGCTACTTCCATGATTTTATCATGAGAAACGCCATTTGAGAGAAGGATATCTCCAAAAGTATCACCTTTTCGAACTGTGTCTCGAACCACCTCGAAATCATTCAGAACATATCCATATTCAGTGATAATCAATGGAGCCCCTTCAACAATGTTTTCAGCTATATCTCTATTTGGTTTTTCACATCCAATAAATAGAATAATAGGCAAGGCAAATAAAAAATACTTCTTCAATTTTTCGGGGATTTCAACAATTAAAAAAACTATTTAAAATAATATTTTAAAAGAATGCTGCAGGCCTTTGAATTCTGTTAAAGTTGCCTTTAACGATCCTACAGCTAAATCAGCTTTTATAAGTAATGGTATTTTATTGTCATCATCACTTATCCAAACTGTTAAACTTTCTTTTTCTTTAAACACACGACCAGATTGCACATAAGGTCTAAAAATTAATGTAGGAACACGACCAAAATTTGTCTTTAATACTTCTCTACCAATAAACTTTAAACGAAACTTAAAGTTCTCTTTATCAAAAAACATGTTGATTTCCACCACTTCACCTTCTTTGATATTTTTAGTATCTAAATTATTGCGAAGATAATAAAAAGCAGATACCATGTCCTGCGTATCTTCTTCGAACGACAAAACTGACGTTTCATTGTGTTTCTTATCAAAAACTGTTGCTTTATTTGTGTCGTGATTAAAATCAACCTGAATATCCTTGGTGTAACCACCTTCATCTATATCTCTTATGAATCTATAGGGAATATTTTTTTCCTTATCTATATAGCTTTGATAGTCATCTTCAACTTTAAAAAACCATTTTGAAACTCCAACAGTTTCTCCATAGCCTTTAACATGATATACATCCATTCCCTTAAGCTTAGCGTCTTTCACTTCAAGAGTTGCGTAACCAGCAGTTACAAACCCATAATGAACTCTAAACTTAAACCACTCTCCAGCCCCATAAGCTTGCTTTTGAGCAGTGAGGATTGTAGTTGAAAACAGGAACAATAGCAATAAGTGCTTTTTCATAGTAAATTTCTATTTATTCATTTGCATGTAGTAATTTACAATTAGCGTTCCAAAAAATAATTCAACTTAAGAAATATATAAAAAGACGACACAGGTATAGAAATAATATTTGCAGTATTTCCATCCCTATGTCATCTGTTTAATTTTAATTATAGAGTTCCACGTTGTGCTTGTTCACGTTCAATCGACTCAAAAAGCGCTTTGAAGTTTCCAGCACCAAATCCTTTAGCTCCCATTCTTTGAATGATTTCGAAGAAAAGAGTTGGTCTGTCTACAACTGGCTTTGTAAATATTTGAAGCAGATACCCTTCTTCATCAGCATCAACAAGTATTGAGTGCTTTTGAAGTTCTTTAATATCTTCTTTCATTATTTTCATATGATCCCCCAATCTTCTTGGAATATCATCGTAGTAAGCCTGTGGTGGAGGTGGCAAGAATTCAACACCTCTTTCTTTTAATTGAGCAACTGTATTAACTATATCATCTGTAGTAACTGCTAAATGTTGCACACCTTCTCCTTCAAAGAAGTCTAAATATTCTTCTATCTGTGATTTCTTAGCTCCTTTGGCGGGTTCGTTAATTGGGAATTTAATTCGACCATTACCATTACTCATCACTTTACTCATCAATGCAGAGTATTCGGTGTGAATTTGCTTATCATCAAATGACAGGAAATTTACAAAGCCCATAACCTCTTCATACCAATTCACCCATTTATTCATTTGACCCCAGTCTACATTCCCTACTACGTGGTCTATATATTTCAATCCAGTAGAAGTAGGGTTGTAATCACTTTTCCACTCTCTAAAGCCTGGAAGGAATGTTCCTTTATAGTTCTTTCTTTCTACGAAAATATGAACAGTTTCACCATAGGTATAAATTCCACTTCGAACTACTTCTCCATGTTCATCTTTTTCTACTGTAGGCTCCATATAAGGTTTTGCACCACGTTTGGTGGTTTCTTCAAAAGCGCTACGAGCATCTTCTACCCAAAGGGCAATAACTTTAACTCCATCACCATGCTTTACAATATGATCGTTGATGGGCGATTTACTATTCAGTGGAGTTGTTAGAACCAAGGTAATTTTATCTTGTTTTAGAACATAGCTCACCTCATCTTTTGATCCTGTTTCCAGTCCTTTATAAGCATAGGATTGAAAACCGAAAGCAGTTTTATAATAATGAGCAGACTGTTTTGCGTTTCCAACATAGAACTCTATGTAATCTGTCCCTAACAAAGGAAGGAAGTCTTGTGCTCCTTCAAAAATTTTCTCGAGTCCATACTCGACTGATTTCACTTCTTTACTCATAATTTTAATTAGTTAATTTATTGATTAGCAGATTAGAAAACTTAATCCAACTAATTTTTCAATTTATATTAATTCTTTTTATTTATACTAACACTCTAACTTAGAATCCTGACTTTGAGTCAATTCACTAAGTTTCTTTAATAATGTCTACTCCTCGAACCAGCTTTGATAGTAGGTGCCGTCGCTGATCTTCATTCCATCCTCTGTTACTTGTAATGGTTTAAACGTATCGACCATTACGGCTAACTCTTCTGTACTTGTTTTTCCAATGCTGCGTTCGGCTGCACCTGGGTGTGGCCCGTGAACAATTCCAGCTGGATGAAGTGTTATCTGTCCTGCCTCAATATCATTTCTACTCATAAAATCGCCATCTACATAATACAACACCTCATCGCTATCTATATTGCTATGATTGTATGGTGCAGGAATACTGTCTGGGTGATAATCATACAAACGCGGCACAAAACTACACACCACTAGAGCCGTAGTTTCGAATGTTTGGTGCACTGGAGGTGGTTGATGAATTCTCCCTGTTATAGGCTCAAAATCATGAATTGAAAAAGCATAAGGATAGTTATATCCATCATAGCCAACCACATCGAAAGGGTGAGTAGCATATACCATTTCAAAGATTTCTCCATTCTTCTTTACTTTCATCAGGAAATCTCCCTTTTCATTGTGTGTTTCTAGCATATTTGGCTTACGAATGTCGCGTTCACAATATGGAGAATGCTCGAGCAACTGACCAAACCAATTTCTATAACGCTTTGGCGTATAAATAGGTTGGCGAGATTCTAGGATAAACAACCTATTGTCTTCATTGTCAAATTCTAACTGATAAATAATTCCTCGTGGGATAATGAGATAATCACCATATTTAAAATCAATATTCCCAAGGAAAGTACGTAATTTCCCACTTCCTCTATGAATAAATATTAGTTCGTCTGAATCTGTGTTTTTATAGAAATAATCTTTTAAAGATTTTTTAGGAGCAGCTAGAACAATACTGCAATCACTATTTGTAAGCACGGTTTTTCGGCTATCTAAAAAGTCATTCTCAGGTATCACTTGAAATCCTTTTAGACGAAGAGAATGCAAGTTATTAGCCGAAGCAATTTTTGGAGCAACGCTGTATTGCTTTAATATCTCTTTAACCTGTGTTGGTCTATGCTCGTGATATATGTTGCTATACATACCATCAAAACCTACTGTTCCAAAAAGCTGTTCAGAATATAAACTCCCATCTGGTTTTCGGAACTGAGTGTGGCGTTTAGGAGGAATTTTTCCAAGGGAATGATAAAATGGCATAATCTTTTTATTAAATGGGTTTTACGTTAGTAGTTAGCTACAAACGCCTCTATTAAGTTCTATAACTATTAACTCAATAATGTACTTGCTACAAATATCGGAAAAATATTGTGGTATTGTGAGCTAAGTTATTTTAAAACCTATAGCCTAATGCTACATACCATTCACTCTCATTTCTTTCAGGAGAATAAGAGTATTTTAACTCCATTGGCCCGAGTAGAGTCTCTAATCCATATCCTGCATAAAAAGCAGTATGCGCAATTCTATCTATCCACTTTCCTGTTTCAAATAAGTCGTTACCAACATTCGCAATATTAACTCCAGCATTTATATGGTTGTTTTTAAACACTTCATAATCAAAGTTTGCAGTAGCCTTAAGGAAAGTATTACCACGCAAAGAAATAGCCTCATAGCCTAAAAAAGGAACGATATTATTCATTTCTTTAAATCCATATCCGCCAAGAGCAAAATCTAATGGAGTTGACTCGGTTCCTCCAAGTTTAAATCCTCCTTCAGCTTTCAGATTAATTGAAAATTTTTTCAAAGGAGAGAATGCATATCCCATGTTTGCTTTAGCGATAGAGAAGGGTGAAAAATCTTTATTTCGTCCGTGCGAGAAAAGATACCAATGAAAGTCTCCTAAGAAATATACTCCTTTTGAAGGAAAAAAGCTATTATCGTAACTATCATACTTTAAATATCCAAAGCCACTATAGTAGTTCGTACTTTCAAAGACTGTTCGAGGCAGATTATTACTGTCGGTTCCTATAGTTTCAGATAGATAACGAAGATATTTGTGTTCTCCACCAATCCCTAAAACAAACATTTTTCTGACTAAAGTTTCTACATAGAGTTGATTGGTAAAGTCACTGTAATTTATCGTTATATTATTTATAGGTAGCGAAAATTCATCTACGGTATCTACCCCAACAAAATCTAATGGCACTTCTGTGTCAAAAAAATGATATTTTGAATTAAAGCCTACACTCCAGTAGTATCCTTTATCGATATAGTACTCGAAGTTATAGCGTAAATTATCACCCACTATTAGATCTAAGGAGGCTATGTCATTATTTGTTAACAACCTTTTTCTTGTAACATTTACTAATGCTGCCGTGCTAAACAACTTATCGTAATGAACTGCAAAACGCAAAAACATTTGCGAATTGTTTTCTCTTACATTTACTTCAAGTTTCATCCCTTCATCTTCTTGTGGAACGAAACGATAGTCAATACTTTGAAAATTGCCAGTTGCAGAAAGGTTATTGATTCCTTCTCCAAAATCTGCATAACTAAGCTTTACAGGTGGGCGAAGTTTCAATTTCGCCATTATATAGCTTCGGGTGTATTTAGTATTTCCTAAAATTGCTACATCATTGATATATACAGAATCTACCTTTTTAATCGTCACTTCTTTTTGAACCGAGCCCTTTTGTTGACTAGCTAACTTTTCGAGCTCATCTTTAAACTTCTCAGCATTTTCGACACCTGACTCTATTATTTTCCGTCCTTCTTCAAAAGACACTACCGAAAAATCTCGAATATCTGGCTGTATATAAATGTCTGTTTCTTTCCGTTTTTTAACCATATCACTAGTGGTCCGGAAGTTATTTATTTGCATCAAGATTCGAAATGCCGACTGTAAATGATCTCGATCCTTTAGATCATCCTGTACGTCTATGCCTATAATTTTATCCATTCCTTTTGCACGCACTTCCTTGATTGGATAATTGTTTACGACACCACCATCGATCAAAACTGTGTCATTTATAATTACGGGGCTAAGTATTGAAGGCAAAGCACCACTTGCTGTTACTGCACGTGGCAAATAACCATGATCCAGCATGATTTCATTTCCGGTTTCAACATCGGTTGCTATACAAAAAAACGGGATTGGTAGTTTGCTGAAATCTGAAATCTCACTTACATGTGAAGTAAGTTTTGAAAGGAGGTTATACACGTTCTGCCCTTTAGAAAGTCCTGAAGGGAGCCCTACCTTAAAGTTTTCAAAGGGCAAAGACACTGCATATTTTTCTGCTTCTTGTTTCTCATAAAACGTTTTAGATCTTCTTGGAATTTCATCTTGTATTAATGTACTGAAATCAGTTTCAGAAAAAATACTATCCAACTGTTTGGCAGAATATCCCGAAGCATACAATGCTCCAATTATTGCTCCCATACTAGTTCCACCAATATAATCTATCCGAACTCCAGACTCTTCTATGACTTTTAAAGCACCAATATGCGCTAGTCCTTTTGCCCCTCCTCCACTTAGTACTAATCCAACTTTGAGATCATCAGACTGCTTTTTTTGTGAGAAAGAAAAAGAAGTAATCAATATGAATACTATGTACAATATTTTTTTCATGCAATAGGTTTCATTTTCTTAAAGTTAACGTATTTCTTCAAAACTTAAGTGTTTATCTATTTCTATTTTTCACGATTTTTCGGTATTCTGAAAATACACAACTATTTTTTTCGCTCGGCTCGCACCAACTACTTTTGAAAGCTCATCAAAACTAGCTTCAGCTATTCGTTTTTTACTTTTAAAGTGTCGAAGTAATTCTGTTACAGTCTTTTCACCAATACCTAGAATTGTTTCTAATTCGGTTCCTAAAGCTTGTTTGCTTCGTTTGCTTCTATGAAAAGTAAGACCAAAACGATGCGCCTCATTCCGAAGTTGTTGAATTATCTTTAAAGTCTCACTCTTCTTATCAAGATATAAAGGAATAGGGTCGCCGGGATAGAAGATTTCCTCAAGACGTTCTGCAATTGCAATTATAGCAATCTTGCCACGCAAGTCTAAACGCTCCAGACTCTTTAAAGCAGATGAAAGTTGCCCTTTTCCACCGTCAACAACAATTAGTTGAGGCAATGGCTCTTCTTTTTCTAACAATCTTTTATAACGACGATAAACCACCTCTTCCATTGAGGCAAAGTCGTTTGGACCTTCAACAGATTTTATATTGAACTTTCTATAATCTTTTTTACTCGGCTTTCCGTTTTTAAACACTACACAAGCCGCAACAGGGTTGGTCCCTTGAATATTGCTATTGTCAAAACACTCAATGTGGCGTGGCTCTTCAGATAATCGGAGGTCTTTTTTCATCTGTGCCATAATTCGTTTTTGATGACGCTCTGGATCAACGATTTTAGCTTGTTTAAAACGCTCCATTCTGAAGTATTTGGCGTTTCTTTCAGACAAATCAAGAATGTGTTTCTTGTCTCCAAGTTTAGGAACATGCACTTTAATACCTTCTCCAATTTCCACTTCAAACGGAACATAAACCTCTTTAGAGAGCAAGTTAAAACGTTGACGAAGCTCTACAATAGCTAATTGCAACAGCTCTTCATCTGTTTCATCGAGCTTCTTTTTAAGTTCCAAAGTGTGTGAACGAATAATCGCCCCATGTGAAATTTGAAGGAAATTAACGTAAGCGTAACTCTCGTCTGATATTATAGAAAAAACGTCTACATTATTTATCTTGGGGTTAACCACTGTAGATCTTGATTGATAATTCTCAAGAATGTCGATTTTCTCTTTTATCCGCTGGGCTTCTTCAAATTTTAAATCGGCTGCCAACTGTTTCATTTGAGACTTGAAATTATGGAGAGAATCTTTAAAATTCCCTTTGATTATATTTCTAATCGCTTCTATATTTTCCATGTAACCTTCTTCGGAAAACAAATCTTCACAAGGTCCTAAGCAATTGCCTAAGTGATATTCCAAGCAAACCTTAAACTTACCTGCTTTTATGTTTTTTTGTGACAAATCAAAATTACAAGATCGAAGCGGATACAGCCCCCGAATAAGCTCCATCAATACATGAACAGTTTTCATACTTGTATAGGGCCCATAGTATTCAGAACCATCACGAATCATTCTTCGAGTTGTAAACACTCGAGGAAAAGGTTCATTTTCAATGCAAATCCACGGATAGCTCTTATCATCTTTCAACAACACATTATATCGAGGCTGATATTTTTTGATTAGGTTGTTTTCTAACAAAAGAGCATCTGTTTCTGTCTCCACAACAATATGCCTAATAGTTGCGATTTTCTTTACAAGAATTCGCGTTCGATTATTGTCATGGGTCTTGGTGAAATATGAAGAAACTCTTTTTTTTAAATCTTTCGCCTTACCAACATATAGGAGTTTTTCATTTTTATCATAATATTGATACACTCCTGGAGAGTTGGGCAAGGTAGAAACTTGAAGTGTAACTGACTCATTAGACATAACCTCAAAGATACTGGATTGTCGGTTTTATCTGAAATGATTTGGAAGGGAAATTATTCCTCTTGAAACTTATTTGAATCCATTGAAAATCGAATGAGTTTACTGAAGGTTACACTAACTGGAACAATTTTCCGGGAAGAGGACGAACCACGCCTTTTAATTCCATATTCATTAATATACTTGCTGTTTTGAATACAGGTAAATTACATTCTAAGGCAATTATATCAAGTAATTCTTTCTCTTTGTCTTTTAGAAATTCGAATATCACTTTCTCCTGCTCATCGAGTTCAACAAAAAGCTGAGTTTGTTGTGGTTTTTTGATTTCATTTATCTCCCAACCCAAGTGGTAAACAATATCGGCTGCATTTGTAAGCACATGGGCTTTTTGATATTTTATTAAGTCGTTGCATCCTCGGCTTTGAGAGTCTGTAGCTCGGCCAGGAACGGCAAAAACTTCACGATTGTATGAATTAGCAATATCGGCAGTTACAAGACTTCCACCCTTTTCGGCAGACTCTATAACGATGGTAGCTTCGGAAAGACCTGCGATAACACGATTTCTTCTTAAAAAGTTATTTCTATCAAAGGTATCGGAGCTCCAGAACTCGGTTAAAAACCCACCGTTTTCTTCTATTTTTTTAGCGTATTTTTCATGACTTTTAGGATATATCTGATTTAGCCCGTGTGCAAGACAAGCAACCGTTTGAAGACCTAAATCTAAAGCTTTTCTATGTGAACAAATATCTACTCCGTATGCTAATCCAGACACTATTACAGGGTTGAGAGGCGCAAGCTCTTCAATTAATTCATGACAAAAAGCCCTACCATAACTAGTTATTTTACGAGTTCCAACTATACTAATGATTCTTTTACCTACCAAATCTATATTTCCTCTTCCAAAAAGTATAATTGGACCATCGATGCAATGCTTAAGTTTTTCAGGGTAGTGTTTATCTTGAAAATAGTAGCAGTCAATTTTATTATCTTCTATAAAACGCATTTCCTCTTCTGCTTCATCTAATTGTCTACTGGGGTTAAAAGATTTTAGTCGTACAAGTCCAATCCCATCTATTTTGGCAAGAGTAGATTTTCGTTCTTTGAATACTGCTTGGGCAGAGCCTACTTTTCCGATTAGTTTCTTGATGGAAATATCACCTAAACTAGGAGTTCGGAGTAATGCAAGCGTATATTGCAATTCAAGTTTCGACAGCATAACATAAATAATTTAAGCTATGGGGAGAGGTTTAAAAATACAACTATTTTTGTTGTTAATAAATTTCAAAATCAGGAATGGAATTGCATTTAAAAAAGGCTAACTTTGTTTTTATGCAACTTTCTACATACATATCAGACTTACTATATCGTTATGAGTGTGTTATCGTTCCAGGATTCGGTGCGTTTCTCACTCGAAATCAATCGGCTTGGATAGACGAAACCACTAATACGTTTAATCCACCTTCAAAAACCATCTCTTTTAACAGGCAACTTCAAGCAAATGACGGTTTGTTTGCTAATTATGTAGCCTCTGTTGAGAAATGCAGCTATGAAGTTGCAATTCAAAAAATTAGAAGATTCACGGCTCAATTATTAGGCGAACTTCAGTCTGAAAAAGTAGTTTCATTTAAGAATATAGGTGAATTCTCAATGAATACTGAAGGCGCAATTCAGTTTGAACCAGAAACCAATCAAAACTTTAGCACTTCTGCTTTTGGACTTTCAACTTTTGTTTCTCCGAAAGTTAGAAGAGAGGAAACTCAAGAAGAAACCAAAGAAAAAACTCCGATTGTTTTAACTTCAGACAAAAAAACCTCAAGGCCTTATCTCAAGTATGCTGCAATTGGCATTTTAGCTATTATGGCTAGCGGTTTTGGTGGAATGAAATTCTATGAAGATCAGGTTCAACAGTATAATTTTGCTGAGCGCCAAAAAGCAAACTCATTAGTCGAGAATCAAATTCAAGAGGCGACTTTTGTAATTGAAAATCCGTTGCCAGTTCTAAATCTTCACCTTCCAAAACAAAGAGGAAATTACCATATTGTTGCAGGAGCTTTTAGAATGGAAGAAAATGCCGAGAAAAAAGTAGAGCAATTACAAGAGCAAGGATATTCTCCATTAATGCTTGAGCCTTCAAGATACGGCCTATATCAAGTACTATATTCAAGCTTTGAAAATCGGACAGAAGCATTACAAAAACTACAAGAAATCCAGCGCACAGAAAATGCTGATGCATGGTTATTAGTAAAAGAACTTGAATAATCCTATCCTAAAGGTATTTAACCCTAAATCCTTATCATGAAAGCTAAAACACCTAGCAACTCTAGAACTATTGTTACAGACCTTGTACTTCCTAGCGAGACCAATCCAATAGGTAATATGTTTGGAGGCGAACTTCTGGCACGAATGGATCGTGCAGCGAGTATAGCAGCCCGCAGACATAGCCGACGTATAGTCGTAACGGTTTCAGTCAACCACGTGGCATTTAATAAAATGATTCCTTTAGGAAGCGTAGTTACAATAGAAGCTAATATTTCCAGAGCATTTAAAAGCTCTATGGAAGTCGTTTTAGACGTTTATATCGAAGACCGAGAAAGCGGCGAACGCAGTGTTTCCAATGAAGCTATCTATACGTTTGTAGCTGTAGATGAAATGGGAAGTCCAGTTAAAGTTCCGGAATTGATTCCCGAAACAAAGATAGAAAGAAATAGATATGATGCAGCCCTTCGCAGAAAGCAACTCAGCTTAGTTTTAGCAGGCAAAATGAAGCCAAATGAAGCTACCGAATTAAAAGCTTTATTTGAATAAATACGTGACAACACGTATTGTAATTAACAAACAAGTCTCTCATATTTGCAGAACAAAATAAAGCATAGCTTTTTTGAAAAACACATCAACTAACTAACCAAAAAATCCGACTCGTTGAGTCGGATTTTTTATTGTCACTATATAATATAGAGTATGTTACAGCTCTAATGCACGGTTGATATCGTTATCCATCAACAACTCAATTGGATTTTCTAAAGCTTCTTTAATTGCCACTAAGAATCCAACAGACTCACGTCCATCGATAATTCTGTGGTCATACGAAAGTGCTAAAAACATTACAGGCGCAACTACAATTCCTCCATCTCTAACAATAGGACGTTCTACAATATTGTGCATACCTAAAATTGCAGATTGAGGTGGGTTGATAATTGGTGTAGAAAGCATACTTCCAAAAACTCCACCGTTAGAAATGGTAAAAGTACCTCCTGTCATTTCATCAACTGTAATCTTCCCGTCTCTTGCACGAAGCGCCAATCTCTTAACTTCGTTCTCTATTCCTCTAAAGCTCAAGTTTTCTGCATTTCGAATTACAGGCACCATTAATCCTCTAGGACCAGAAACAGCGATAGAAATATCTTTAAAGTCATAACTAACCATATAATCACCATCGATCATAGAGTTAACCTCTGGATACATATCTAACGCACGAACAACAGCTTGCGTAAAGAAAGACATAAAGCCTAGCCCTACACCATGCTTATCTTTAAACCTCTCTTTATATTGACTTCTTATATCAAAGATAGCAGACATATCCACTTCATTAAAAGTGGTTAGCATGGCAGTTTCATTCTTTGCAGAAACTAAACGCTCGGCTACTTTTCTACGAAGCATTGACAGCTTTTTTCTTTCGCTACCACGACTTCCAGTTCCTGGTGTACCCATAGATGGTTTAGCATCTACGGCATCTTGTTTTGTAATACGTCCATCACGACCAGTTCCTTTTACTTCTTTTGCAGGAATAGATTTTTCATCAAGAATTTTCTTGGCTGCAGGTGAAGCTGAACCAGTTGCATAGGTTTTCTTTTTATCCTCTTCAGAAGTAGAAGATTTTGCAGGAGCTTCCTCTTTCTTAGGAGCTTCTTCTTTCTTCTCTTTTTTATCGGCAGAGGTACCACTACCAGCAGGTTTTTCAGCGTCAGTATCAATAATACATACAACGTCGCCAACAGCAACTAAATCTCCCTCTTCAGCTTTTAGTGTAATAACCCCACTTGCTTCAGCAGGAAGTTCTAGTGTAGCTTTATCGCTATCAACTTCAGCTATTGCCTGATCTTTTTCGACATAATCCCCATCAGCGACTAACCAAGAGGCAATTTCTACTTCAGTGATTGATTCTCCCGGAGATGGGACTTTCATTTCTAATGCCATAATTATTTATTTATTAAACCATGCTTTACTAATAGCAGGCGGTTCTTTTATCGTTTTAATTTTTAAAATATTCTTATTTATTTCGATTTTATATAATTTACTAAGGTTTTAAACTTCTAAATTTAGTAAATCATTTTTTAAAATCTATTCCATGTCTTTATCAAAGACACTTTCAATAACTTTTGCATGACGAGCTTTTGAACGCACTGAACTTCCAGCTGCAGGTGCTGCATACATTTTTCTGCTACAGATTCTAAAGCTCTTAGCTTCTTCAAAATGCATCATCAAGAATGAGTAGGCCCCCATGTTTCGCGGCTCTTCTTGTGCCCAAACAATATCGTCAACATTTTTATACTTCTTCATTATCTTTCTCATTTCCTCTGCAGGCAGTGGGAATAATTGCTCTATTCTTACTAACGCTACGTCGTCTCTTTTCAATTCTTCTCGCTTATCTAATAAGTCATAATAGAATTTACCTGTAACAAATACTAATGACTTCACTTTAGAAGCTTTCACTTCTATATCGTCGATAACCGTTTGGAAACTACCGTTCGCGAATTCTTCTTTAGTAGAAACCACTTTTGGGTGACGCAATAAACTTTTCGGTGTAAATACAATTAATGGTTTTCTGTATTTCACCTTCATTTGTCTTCTGAAAAGGTGGAAAAGGTTTGCTGGTGTTGTTACATCAGCTACAAACATATTGTTAGTTGCACACAACTGAAGGTATCGTTCCATTCTAGCAGATGAATGCTCAGCACCTTGTCCTTCATATCCATGTGGAAGAAGCATTACTAATCCGTTTTGCAACTTCCATTTATCTTCGGCTGCCGATATGTATTGATCTAGCATAATTTGTGCTCCATTACTGAAATCACCAAACTGTGCTTCCCAAATAGTTAAAGAGCCTGGACTCGCCATTGCATAACCATAATCAAATCCTACAACACCATACTCAGAAAGGAGAGAGTTGTATATGTAGAAATTCCCTTGGTCGCCTTTTAATTTATTTAATAATATTATTTCCTCTTCGCTGTCATCAACCTTAATCACTCCGTGTCTGTGTGAAAACGTTCCACGCTCCACATCTTGACCACTCATTCGAACATCATGCCCTTCTTTCAAGAGAGAACCATAGGCAAGTAATTCACCCATAGCCCAATCTAGTTTATTACTTCCGAAGTACATTTCATGACGAGACTCAATAAGTCTACTAATCTTTCTGATGAATTTTTTATCCTCAGGTAGTTTAGTAATTACCTCAGCAACTTCATCCAATTTTTTTAAGTCGAAGGTTGTATCTACTTCCTCCATCATCTTTTCTTGGTCGGCATATTCATATCCCTCCCACTCATCTTGCATAAATGGAGTTACAGCAGTTTTCTCTTCTTTTCGAGAGTCTTCGAGCCTTTCCTCTAGCTTATCTTTGTATTCTTTTTCTAGTTTTTTCGGATACTCCTCGTCTATTACGCCTTGAGCAATTAGTTTTTCAGCATAAATATCTCTTGGATTGCTGTGTTTAGAAATTGCTTTATAAAGTTTAGGTTGAGTAAATCTTGGCTCATCTCCTTCGTTATGGCCATATTTTCTATAACCTAACAAGTCAATAAACACGTCTCGACCAAATTCCATTCTGAAATCTAAAGCAAATAAAATAGCGTGAACTACTGCTTCGGCATCATCAGCATTAACGTGTAGAACTGGAGACAGAGTAACCTTTGCTACGTCGGTACAATATATGGATGATCTTGCATCAAGGTAGTTGGTTGTAAATCCAATTTGGTTATTCACTACAATATGAATTGTTCCACCAGTTTTGTATCCATCTAGTTGTGCCATTTGAACAATTTCATAGACAATTCCTTGTCCTGCAATAGCGGCATCACCATGCACAACAATTGGCAACACTTTATTTGGTTGCTCCAGGTGGTGATCATCTTGTTTTGCTCTTGCAATACCTTGAACTACAGAACCAACAGTCTCTAAATGTGAAGGGTTTGGAGCTATATTCAAGTTGATTTCTCTTCCCGAGCTAGTTTTTCTCTTGGAAGTCCAACCTAAATGGTATTTAACATCTCCATCGAAAATATCAATAGCGTAATCTTTTCCATCGAATTCACTAAAAATGTCTTTAGCATTTTTGCCGAAGATGTTTGTAAGTGTACTTAAACGGCCTCTATGTGCCATTCCCATTACAAATTCTTCCACACCTTTTTCAGCAGCATTTTCAATAAGAGCATCTAGTGCAGGTATTAAACTTTCACCACCTTCAAGCGAGAATCTTTTTTGTCCCACATATTTTGTGTGAAGAAAGTTTTCAAAGCTCACCGCTTCGTTTAGCTTTCCAAGAATTCGTTTTTTGTGCTCGTTAGAGAAGTTAGGCTGATTATCATTTGCGTTTAGTCTTTGCTGAATCCAGTCGATTTCATCTGGATTCTGAATAAACATATATTCAATCCCGATAGAATCGCAATAGATTCTTTCTAGATGTCTAATTATTTCCTCCAGGGTTGCTTCTCCAATACCAATGATTTCTCCTGCTCTAAACTTTTGCTGGAGATCTTCAGCCGAAAGACCGAAATTGGTAATATCTAAAGTTGGCTCATATTTTCGACGCTCCCGAACTGGATTTGTTTTTGTAAACAAGTGTCCTCGAGTTCGATATCCATCAATAAGTTTCACAACTTGAAACTCTTTGATTACGTCGGCACAAATAGCGCCAACATCAAATTTTTCTGGGTCAATAGGCTCTGAAGAGTCGAAAAATGCTCGTCCTTCAGACTCAGATCCAAAATCGAAACCTTGGAAAAAGGCTCTCCAACTGGGTTCTAGGCTGTCTGGGTATTGTAAATATTTTTCGTAAAGTTCCGCGATATACGAAGGGTGAACCGCGTTTAGGAATGAGAATTTATCCATGATAAATATACAAATGGGTCTTATTTTGTAAAACGATACAAAACTACAATAAATACCCTAATCAAGCGATTGATTTTAGATAATTATACCTTAATAAACCTTAAAGTATTCCCAATGAGAATGAGGTGTTTATAATCGTTTTCGTTTAAAATCACTATAAAGTCAAGTCAATTATTTATTGAATCGATTCATATACGATTTATAGCTAAGTATATTTTTAAGGTTTTCTATTCAAAAACAACTCAGACATTTCTTTCCATCAGGTCCTTACCAAAGGCTCTAAAAACACTTTTCTTATCTTCTGAAATGTTCATTTTTTCTAAGAGTTGGAAAGCATGGTTGCTATACCTTTCCATTACTTGTTTGGTAGCTAAAGCCGCTCCGGAGTCCACAAATATTTTTCTAACAGTAGTGATTTTATCGGCTGGATCTGCAGGAGTGATACTAAACAAATGCTCCAGCTCTTCTGCTTGTGCAGCATCTCCATTTTGTTGAGCCATCAAGTATAGGAATGTTTTTTTGTTAGCGATGATATCACCACCAACCTGTTTCCCGAAAGTTTCAGGATCTCCAAATACGTCTAAATAATCGTCTTGTAACTGGAATGCAATCCCTAAGTTTCGTCCAAACTCATATAGTAAAGAGTTTTCCTCTTCAGAAGCTTTAGCTACAATTCCACCCATCTCCATAGACGCTCCTAATAAAACGGCAGTTTTTTGTTCAATCATTTTTAGATATTCCTCTACCCTTACATCCTCACGTGTTTCAAAGTCCATATCCAATTGCTGTCCTTCACACACTTGAATTGCAGTTTCACTAAAAAGTTCAGCCAACGCCTTAAATGTTCCGGCATCATACTTTTCAAAAAATCTATATGCTAAAATTAGCAAAGCATCTCCCGAAAGAATTGCTGCATTAACATCCCATTTTTCATGTACACTTTTTTCTCCTCTTCGCAAAGGAGCGTTATCCATAATATCGTCGTGCATTAATGAGAAGTTATGAAATAACTCTACAGCTAGAGCAGCAGGAATTGCTTTTTTGAAATCATCCCCTAAGAAATCACACACCATTAGGGTTAAAGCTGGGCGTATACGCTTTCCTCCTAAGGATAGGATATAACGAATTGGCTCGTATAATTGATCTGGATTTTTTTGAGCCACTGCTCCTTCAAGACTATCCGTGATTGCTTGAGTATACTTACTTAAAATGCGCATGACAAAAATTTTCAGCAAAAGTATAACAAGCAAAAGAATTGCACACAGTTATGCCTATTAAAATCGAAGCGTGTTAACTTCCTGTTAAACCCTTAAAACTTTGGAAACTTATATTGTTTCGTTAGTTTCCTATGGTTTATCTTTGCATCCGTTATGAAAGATAAAATTATTCACAAAGCATCTGAATTGTTTTTAAAACTTGGTTTCAAGAGTGTTACTATGGATGATATTGCCACAGAAATGGGCATTTCTAAAAAGACAATTTATTCGCATTTCAAAAATAAAACCTCACTTGTTAAACAGTGTGCTTTTTCAGTTCTAGACACTATTACTAAAGGTATTGACGAGATATGCACTCAAAATCTAAATCCGATAGACGAGCTTTTCGAAATAAAAAAGTTTGTCATGCAGGAATTAAAAGACGATCAATACTCGCCACAATTTCAATTAGAAAAATACTATCCAGACATCAATAAAGAAATTTATGAAACTCATTTTGAGAAGATGATGGAGTCTACCATTAGAAATATTAAACGAGGTATTGAACAAGGTATATATAGAGAAACGCTAGACGTTGATTTTATAGCTCGAATTTATTTCATGGGAATAAACGGATTAAAGAATCAAGACCTATTTTCGCCCAAAATATATTCATCTAATTTTATTGTAGACGAATATTTAGAATATCACCTCAGAGGAATTGTAACCGAAAAAGGATTAATAAGATTACGTAAATTTATAAAAGAAAACCTATCAGATGACCAATAAACTATTGTTTTTCAGCCTCATATTGTTTTCTACATTGAGCTTTTCGCAAGAACAAAAAAGCTTCACTTTAGAAGAAGCCGTTGAGTTTGCATTAGACAGTAATTACACTTCTATTAATGCAAGAAGAGAGATTGCTAAAGCCATTAAGCAAAAATGGGAAACTACTGCACAAGGACTTCCGCAAATAGACGGAAGCATTGGCTACAACAACAACCTAAAACAACCCGTAACCCTTATTCCAGGCGAGTTTGCAGGTGGTGAGCCAGGCAGCTATATGCCGCTTACCTTTGGAACTAAACAAAATGCGAATGCTGTTGCAACCTTAAATCAACTCATTTTTGACGGGAGTTATTTGGTGGGACTTAAAGCAGCTAAAACCTTTTTAGAATATTCTGAAAACACAAATGAAAAAACGCGTTTAGAAGTTAGAAAAGGGGTTATAAATGCCTACGGAAGTGTTTTATTAGCTCAGGAATTAGTCGATATTTTTGAAAAGAACAAAACCAATCTTGAGAAGAATTTAAACGAAGCTCGAAAAATATTTGAGAATGGAATGGAGGAAGAAGAAAGTGTTGAGCAACTAGAAATTACACTACTCGACATTGAAAACCAATTAAACAACTCTAAGCGAAGTCTTACTATTGCTAAGCAAATGTTTAATCTAGCATTAGGCTTAGCAGTAGAAAGCCCTACCATTCTTACAGACGACCTTAACACGTTGGCAGAAGAAAATATAGACCTTTCTATATTAGATGCATCATTAAACCTCGACCAAAACGTAGATTTTAAGATTGCCGATAATCTAATACAACAGCGAACTTTTGAAATGCAATTAGAACAGACTAAAGCATTGCCAAGACTATCTGCATTTATAAATTATGGAACCTCAGCAAACAGTCAAGATTTCACATTTTTTAATGGCGATCAAAAATGGTATCAATCTTCAGTTTTAGGTATAAATCTTAGCATCCCTATTTTCAGCAGTGGCCTTAGAAGTGCTTCCACTCAAAGAGCTCGAATTGCTTTAGAACAAGCCAAAACTGATTATGAACAAACCGAACAACAAATAAAACTTGATTTAACTACTGCTAGAAGTAACTACCAATTTGCGATTGATAATTATGAAAATTCAAAGCGAAACCTAGAGTTAGCAGAACGCATTGAAAGCAAAAACCAAACAAAATTCACAGAAGGAATTTCGAGTAGTTTTGATTTGCGCCAAGCACAAACACAATTATATACTGCACAACAACAGTACTTTCAATCCATGTTAAATGTGATAAATGAGAAAGCAAACTTGGAAACAGTTCTAAACATTCCTAAGCTTAGAGTTAGTGCAGATGAAGTGAAAAACACCAATTAATAGTTGAACAGAAAAAATTGAATACACAAATAAAGAGCAGCAATTATCGCGATATAATTAACGCTACAAAAACAAACTACTTTACAAAACCCATCAACCTAAACTAACAAAATGAAAAAACTAATCATAATACTTTTAACCATCACTGCCACTTTAGCTTCCTGTGGCGGCAACCATAAATCTGTTGATGCTATTTTAGAATCGGGTGATCTTTCAGCTATTAAGGAAAAGCGATCTGAACTAAACCAACAACAAAGAGATCTTAAAAGCGATTTAGAAAAGTTAAATGCCTATATAGAATCTCACGAAAAAGATGAGCGACCTGCATTAGTAACTGCCGAAGTGGTTAGCGATACTATATTCAAACATTATGTAGAAGTACAAGGGAATGTTGAAACAGATCAAAATGTGGTTCTAAATGCAGAATATTCTGGAGTATTAACCAATATATTCGTAAAAGAAGGACAACGAGTTTCAAAAGGTCAGCGCTTGGCTAAAATAGACGATGGGGGTCTTTCTAGTCAAGTAGCACAACAAGAAGCACAACTAGCTTTAGCACAAACTACTTTTGAGCGACAAGAACGTTTATGGAACCAAAAGATTGGTTCAGAAATTCAGTATCTACAAGCTAAAACCAATTATGAAGCTGCAAGAAATGCAACCCAGCAACTACGTGCACAACTTTCTAAAACAATTATAACAGCTCCTTTTAGTGGTATTGTTGACGACTTGATGGCAGACCCAGGACAAGTTGTTTCTCCAGGACAAACTCCTATCATCAGATTGGTTAACTTGAGCAATATGTATGTGAAAGCGTCAATTCCTGAAACCTATTTGAAAAACATCACAAAAGGAACACAAGTAATAGTGAGTCTTGCTTCAATTAATGAAGAGTTTACAGGAACTGTAAGGCAAGTTGGAAACTACATCAATCCAAACAACAGAAGTTTCGACATACAAATTGAAATTCCTAACAAAGATGGTTTGGTTAAGCCCAACCTAATAGCAACAGTAAAAGTGAACGATTACCAAGCAGAGAATGCCATCACTGTTCCTGAAAACGTGCTACAAGAAAACTCTGCGGGAGAAACTATTGCCTTTATATATAAGCCAATAAACGATTCGATTGGAGAGGCAAAAAGAACCATCATTCAAACAGGTTTATCCTATGCAAATCACACAGAAGTGAAATCTGGACTTGCAAAAGGAGACACAATTATATTGGAGGGCGCGAAAAACATTCGTGACGGACAAAAAGTAACTATCAAAAACTAAGAAACTTTTGCGCTATGAGCAAAAATCCATATAAAGAATTTAGTATTTCCTCTTGGGCCATCAACAATAAGATGACGGTTTATGTCATTATGGCCATCATCCTATTTTTAGGTGCTTTTGCCTATTATAGTATGCCAAGAGAAGCTTTCCCAGAGATTATAGAGACCAAAATCTATGTGAGTTCGGTCAACCCAGGAAACTCTGCTGAAGACATTGAAAAATTCATCACAGAACCCTTAGAGGAGGAATTCAAAAACGTAGCAGGTGTAAAAGAAATTACATCCACTACGCTTCAGGATTACTCTATTATTATTGTTGAATTTGAAGAAACTGTAGAAATACCTGTTGCAAAACAACTTGTAAAAGATAAAGTCGATCAAGTAAAAGCTGAAACTACTTGGCCCGTTCTCACCAATGGTGCTAAAGTAGAACCAAACGTTTTCGAACTAAATTTCTCTGAGGAATTCCCAATTCTAAACCTCAACCTTACCGGAGATTACCCGATTCAACGTCTAAATGACTATGCTAAATACCTTCAAGATAAAATTGAATTACTTCCTCAAATTAAAGAAGCAACTATTCGTGGGGTTGATGACAAGGAAGTAGAAGTAGCTGTAGATATTTATAAAATGTCTGCTTCACAGGTGAGTTTCGACAATATAATCAATGCGATTAAAGGTGAAAACGTTACCATTTCAGGAGGAAATATAATTACCCATGGCGTTCAAAAGAACATTAGGATTACGGGTGAAATCAAAGACCCCAAGGAACTAGAAAAGGTTGTTGTAAAAAGAGATGACGGGGTTATCTTTCTAAAAGATATTGCTTCAATAAATTTCCAAGAAAAAGACGCTACAACCTATGCTCGTGAAGCAGGAGAACCTGTAGTTATGCTCGACATTAAAAAGCGTGCAGGAAAAAACATGATTGAAGCGGTCGATGATATAAAGGAGCTCATAAAATATGAACAAGAAAACTATCTGCCACAAGGGCTTGACATAAGCCTTACAAACGACCAATCTATCAAAACTGAAAACCAAGTAAATGACTTAGTTAACAACATTATTTTTGGAGTAATATTGGTTGTTTTGGTGCTAATGTTCTTTCTCGGGTTTAGAAACGCACTGTTTGTTGGGTTTGCTATTCCACTTTCAATGTTAATGGCACTCTCTATACTTTCCGCTTTAGGCTTCACTTTAAATACTATGGTTCTGTTCGGTCTTGTTATGGGACTGGGAATGCTAGTGGACAACGGAATTGTAGTAGTAGAAAACGTCTACAGTTTAATGAGCAGTGGAATGTCTCGTAAAAAAGCTGCACTTCAAGGTATGGGTGAAATTGCTTGGCCGATTATTGCCTCAACTGCAACAACCTTAGCGGCATTTTTCCCACTTGGATTATGGCCAGGAACTATCGGAAAATTCATGGTTTACTTCCCGATTACACTTTCTGTAGTGCTTTCATCTTCATTGTTTGTTGCGCTTATTATTAACTCTGTGCTCACTTCAGAGTTTATGAAAGTAGAGGAAGAACCACTTACAAGAAAAAAACTTGTCCGTTGGAGTTTAATTCTATTAGGAGTTGGCGGTATTCTATTAGTTTCAGGTTTCATATTCGACATTGCTGCATTCCGCGGTTTTGGAAACTTAGCGATCTTGGCAGCCATCCTTCTTTGGATTTACAAATATATTTTGGCAGGCGCTGTGGAGTATTTCCAATTTAAATCGCTCAAAAAACTAGAAGATGCTTACGAGAGAACTTTAAAGTTTGCTCTGAAAGGAAGAATGGTCTATGTGTTTTTCTTCGGAACTATTACTCTGCTTTTTATTTCGTTTATTCTTGTGGGAATTGCACAACCAAAAGTATTGTTCTTCCCTGAAAATGAACCAAACCAAATTATAACCTATATAGAGTATCCACAAGGAACAGATATTGAAAAAACTAACGAGCTCACCAAAAAAGTTGAGGAGCGTATCTACGAAGCCATTTCAAAATATGATGATAATGGTTACAACTTTATGGTGGAAAGTGCTATTTCTCAAGTAGGTCAAGGAGCTGGAAACCCTATGGCCGATGGAGGACAAAGTGACGACATGCCTCAAAAAGGAAAAGTTACGCTATCAATGCGCGACTATCAACTGCGTCGAGGCATTAAAAGTAGCGACGTTCTAGAAGAAGTTCGAGAAGCTGTGAAAGGATTCCCTGGCGTTTCCATAATTGTTGAAAAAGATGCCGCAGGACCTCCTGTTGGCTATCCGATAAACATGGAGTTACGTGGTGATGATTATGACGAAATGCTTCGAACGGCAGAAGACATTAGAACCTTTATTGAAGGCTCCGGAATTGCCGGAATAGAAGAGTTGAAAATTGACGTCAACAAAAACAAACCAGAAATGAATATTAGTGTAGACCGTGAAAAAGCAGGTCAGCTTGGAATTTCATCTGGACAAATAGGGCAAACATTAAGAAGAGCTATTTTTGGTGAAGAAGCCTCTACTTTTAAAGAAGACGACGAAGATTACGAAATAAACGTTCGGTTAGCCGATGAGTATCGATACAACGAAAGTATCTTGTTTAATCAACCAATTACTTTTAGAAACAATCAAGGTAAGATTGTACAAGTGCCAATTTCATCTGTAATTTCTAAGGTAAATACTGCTTCTTTTAGTTCTATAAAACGTAAAAATTTAAAGAGAACTATTACTCTATATTCAAACGTATTAGGCGATTATAACGGAAACCAAATTGTCAACGACCTCAAAGCTGAACTTCAAAACTATGAATTGCCTCGAGACGTTGTATTAGCGTTTACAGGAGAGCAAGAAAAACAGGAAGACAATATGAGCTTTTTAGTATTGGCTCTTTTCTTTGCTTTAGGTGGAATTCTATTAATTCTTGTAGCTCAATTCAACTCTATTTCAAAACCAATCATTATACTTTCATCGGTAGTACTCAGTTTATCGGGTGTGTTCTTCGGAATGGTTGTTTTCCAAATGGAATTCGTAATTATCATGACGATGATGGGAATTATTTCACTTGCTGGAATTGTAGTAAACAATGCGATTGTTCTAATAGACTACACACAAATCCTTATCGACAGGAAGAAATATGAATTGGAAATGGACGCAGAAGATATGCTCACAAAACGTCAGTATTTTGAGCTGGTTGTTGAAGGAGGTAAATCTCGTTTACGACCAGTACTTCTAACAGCTATAACCACTGTTTTGGGGTTAATACCTTTAGCTATTGGGTTTAATATTGATTTCTTTGGCTTATTTACAGATTATAGCCCCAACATCTATATTGGAGGCGACAACGTAATCTTCTGGGGACCATTAGCTTGGACTGTAATCTTCGGACTTGTTTTCGCAACGTTTTTGACGTTGGTAGTAGTGCCCGTAATGTTCTACTTAGTAAATCGCGCGAAGATTAAAAATTATAAGAGAAAGAGGATGAAAGAAATTATGAAACTCAAAGCAAAGCAAGCCACTAGTAGTGAGCGGATTTCTTAAAGTATTTGAATGACCTGCAATCTGCCTACCGATTAGATTAAAACTTAAACCTGATCTTCGGAGATTTATAGCGCAGAAGGATTCCTGATAGACTTCTATCTTGCAGGTCTCTATAAAGAAGTATTGAATAGTTGACTAAATTATTTAATAAGGTTTATCTCTTTGGATTTCTCTATCAAATTTTATAGAATTTTGCATGAATGAAAAAATATAGAGTTGACCGCAAAGTTTATTTTTATCTAGAATTTATCAATAGCGCAGGATAATATATACTAAACTTTCAGTCTTTTTAACACTAAGTTTTTCTGTTCACTAATAATTCTATCAAATACTCCCCCGTTCGGCTATTACTTCTTAAATTTGCACCCTCGATAAAACAAGTTAATAATTAAAAAGGTTTCTACTGGAGTTTATATTGAGCGCAGTTGAAATACGAGATATATTATGTACAGAACACACAACAACGGCGAACTTCGCGCCACAGACATTAACAAGGAGGTAACTCTTTCTGGATGGGTTCAGCGAACTCGTGACAAAGGTTTTATGATGTGGGTAGACCTTCGCGACCGCTACGGTATCACACAACTTATTTTTGATGCAGATCGAACTTCTAAAGAGTTATTCAACAAGGCTTCAGGATTGGGCCGTGAATTTGTTATTCAAATAAAAGGAACTGTCATCGAAAGACAGTCTAAAAACCCAAATATTCCAACAGGGGATATTGAAATATTAGTTTCTGAACTAACAATCCTCAACACTTCAAAAACACCTCCTTTTACTATTGAAGACGAAACTGATGGTGGTGAAGACCTTCGAATGAAATATAGATACCTCGATATTCGAAGAAACCCTGTACGTGAAAATCTGATTCTACGCCATAAAG
Organism: Aequorivita sp.; assembly: GCA_035307265.1. Classification (GTDB taxonomy): domain Bacteria; phylum Bacteroidota; class Bacteroidia; order Flavobacteriales; family Flavobacteriaceae; genus Aequorivita. Next base: position 24,090 of record DATGMT010000081.1, on the reverse strand, counting down.
TAACCATTGCTGTTAGAAACTATCTTTCTGAAAAAGGCTTTATTGAAGTAGAAACCCCATACCTCATTAAATCTACTCCCGAAGGCGCCCGTGATTTTGTTGTCCCTTCACGCATGAACGAAGGTCAGTTTTATGCGCTTCCACAATCGCCACAAACCTTTAAACAGCTACTAATGGTTGGTGGATTAGACAAATACTTTCAAATAGTAAAGTGTTTTCGTGATGAAGACCTACGTGCAGATCGACAGCCAGAGTTCACACAAATTGACTGTGAGATGGCTTTTGTGGAGCAAGAGGATATTCTAAATGCTTTTGAAGGATTAACAAGACATCTATTAAAAGAAATCAATGGTGTAGAAGTTTCAGAATTTCCAAGAATGACATACGACGAAGCTATGAAACATTACGGAAACGACAAGCCCGATATCCGTTTCGGAATGGAGTTTGGTGAATTAAACGAAGTTACTCAACACAAAGACTTCAACGTTTTCAATCAAGCTGAATTAGTAGTTGGAATTGCTGTTCCTGGTGGAAATTCTTTTACAAGAAAAGAAATCGACAAGCTTACAGACTGGGTTAAAAGACCTCAAGTAGGTGCTTTAGGAATGGTTTATTGCCGATATAATGACGACGGAAGCTTTAAATCTTCAGTAGATAAATTCTATGATGAAGAAGACTTAGCGAAATGGGCCGAAGTAACAAATGCTAAGCCAGGCGATCTTATTTGTATACTCTCTGGAGACACCAACAAAGTTAGACCGCAAATGAGTGCTCTTCGAATGCATCTTGCAGATCAATTAGGGTTGAGAAATTCTAAAGAATTTGCACCTTTATGGGTTATAGATTTCCCACTTTTAGAATGGGATGAAGAAACTGAACGCTACTATGCAATGCATCACCCATTTACCGCTCCAAAGCCTGGACAACTCGAGCTTCTTGCTACAAATCCTGCAGAAGTAAAAGCAAATGCATACGATTTGGTTTTAAACGGTAATGAAATTGGTGGAGGTTCTATTAGAATTCACGACAGAGACACCCAAGCCAAAATGTTTGAATTCCTTGGTTTTACTCCTGAGGAAGCTAAAGCTCAATTTGGATTCCTAATGGATGCATTCCAATATGGCGCACCTCCACACGGGGGACTTGCTTTTGGACTTGACAGACTAGTTGCTATTTTGGGCGGACAAGAAACAATTCGCGACTTTATTGCATTTCCAAAAAACAATGCTGGTCGTGATGTAATGATCGATGCACCAGCCGCTATTGACAACAAGCAACTGGAAGAACTCCATTTAAAAGTTGAAATAAAACAATAACCTCAATTGTTCTCATAGGTTCTCAAAAGAGCCTATGAGAACTATATACAAATTAAAAAATGGGACTTTTTATAAAGATTCTCTTTTTCTCGGTTACAATACTTCTAGGGCTTGGCTTTTATGTAAAGCCAGATGACCCCTCTATGGGCGACCTTATGATTGGGCTCTCACTTGTAGGAGGATTTTTTATCGTTATGCCTTTATTTATCTATCATCGATGGAAAGATAAAAACGTGCAAGACTATATGTTGAACAAAGAAAACATCATGAAAATGCACGAATACCAAAACAGAAAAAAAGATAGAAAACAGAAATAAAACAAGCTTAAAGTCGTTAGGCTAATAGAGTATTTCTACTCTCAATCTGGCGGAACAACTAATTCAGGTTTCGCTTTTCTATAAAGAACTTCTTCAACAATTTTGAAGCTTCGTCTGCCATTACTCCACCTGTCATTACGGTTTTTTTATGAAGCTTAGTATTTAATGAAATACACCCGCGTTGTTCATCACGTGCTCCGTAAACTATCTTAGATATTTGACTCCAAAATAAAGCTCCTGCACACATTTGGCAAGGCTCTATAGTTACATATAAAGTACAATCTATTAAATATTTACCTCCCAAGAAGTTTGCTGCAGCTGTTATAGCTTGCATTTCTGCATGAGCTGTAACATCGTTCAAAGTTTCGGTTAGATTATGAGCTCGTGCTATTATTTGATTATTAATCACTATCACAGCTCCAATAGGAACTTCTCCTTTCTCATAGGCCATTTCAGCTTCCTGAAGAGCCCGTTTCATAAAGTAATTGTCGTCAAATGGATTAATAATATTCAAAATATGGATTTTTAAAAGCAGGATAAGTATTTATGCTGAAATACAAAGATAGTTGTCCACTCGAACAATTTAATGAAATTGAGCCAACAAAATTGCAATAAGCGTATCTTTGCAAAGTGCCGAAATCTATTTTAAATACCATTCATTTTCCTGAAGATTTACGAAAAATTCCACAGGATAAACTGCCTCAACTTGCGCAGGAACTCAGGCAATTTATAATCGGCATTGTAGCTACAAAAGAAGGGCACTTAGGAGCTAGCCTTGGTGTAGTTGAACTTACAATTGCTCTTCATTACGTTTTCAAAACACCAAATGATATTTTAGTTTGGGACGTGGGCCATCAAGCCTATGGACATAAAATATTAACTGGTAGAAGAGATGTGTTTCACACCAATAGGCAAAAAAACGGAATTAGTGGTTTCCCTAAAAGAGAGGAAAGTGAATTCGACACTTTTGGAGTAGGACATAGTAGCACAGCTATTTCAGCAGCGTTAGGTATGGCCATTGCTTCAAAAATTAATGGGGATACTGGAAAGCAACATATAGCTATAGTTGGCGATGCTTCTATTGCTAGTGGGATGGCTTTTGAAGCTTTAAATCATGCGGGAGACACAGATAGCAACATTTTGGTCATTTTGAATGATAATGCCATAGGAATAGATCCGAGTGTTGGAGCGCTCAAAAATTATTTCACGAAAGTTAAGACAAATAAAGTCCCATCATCAGATAATATCTTTGAAGCTTTAAACTTCAAGTATTCAGGTCCTATAGATGGTCATGATATAGATTTAGTAATTAAAGAGTTAACTCGACTAAAAAACGTCAATGGACCTAAACTCCTTCATTTGATTACTACCAAAGGAAAAGGATTAAAGCAAGCGGAGGAAAATCAGATCATATACCACGCCCCTGGAAAATTTAATGCCTTAACTGGCGATCTACCACCACTAAGTGATGCTAAAATTCCTCCGAAGTTTCAGGATGTTTTTGGCCTTACACTCGTTGAACTTGCTTCACAAAACGACAAGATAATTGGTATTACACCCGCCATGCCAACCGGAAGCTCCCTTAAGTTTATGATGGAAGCTTTTCCTGAAAGAGCATTTGATGTTGGAATTGCAGAACAACATGCTGTTACCTTCAGCGCTGGAATGGTTACACAAGGTTTCACTGTTTTTTGTAACATCTATTCTACGTTTCTACAACGGGCGTATGATCAAGTGATCCACGACGTATGCTTACAAAAACTACCTGTTATATTTTGTTTAGATCGCGCTGGAATAGTAGGAGAAGACGGAGCAACACATCATGGTATATTCGACTTAGCCTATTTAAACTGCATCCCTAACCTCATCATTTTTGCTCCTAGAAATGAAATAGAACTTCGGAATATCCTATACACAGCTCAACTTGGGTTAGACCTTCCTATTTTCATACGCTATCCGAGAGGCAGAGGAAACATTATGGATTGGCAAAAACCTTTTAAGGCTATAGAAATTGGTAAAGCTCAAATATTAAAGAAGGGAACTGAAACAGTTGTTTTATGTTTAGGCAATATGTGTACAAATGCACTAACAGCCATATCAGCGATACCGAAATCCACACAAGACACTGTAGGCTGTATAGACATGCGTTTTCTTAAGCCTATAGATGAAGATATACTCCATGAAGCTTTTAGAGTATATAAACGTATAATAACAGTAGAGGACGGCACTATAAAAGGAGGGTTGGGCGCTTCTGTTTTGGAGTTTGCTTCAAAAAACAATTATTCAACAAAAGTTGAAGTACTTGGTATTCCCGACATTTTTCCTGATCATGGAACTGTGGAAGAGCTTCAAGATTTAGTTGGAATTTCTGCTGAGAAAATAAAACATAGACTACTTAATTAGTCTCTCCCGACTAAGACTTAAGACAGCTCAGCTTCTCGAGTATGGAGTGTTTACCGCCTAGATTGAGTAAACTCTCTAGTTTATAAAACAAAAATGGAGGCCAAAAGGCCTCCATTTTTTATTTCTTATTCTGATTTATTACTTAATAATCAGCTTAGTAGTTTGAGAAAATCCTCCACCTTCAATCTGAACCATATAGATTCCAGGGTTAAGACCGCTAGCATCTACGTTTGCTGCTTGGTGCAATTCTACTTCTTGACCAAACACTTTTCTACCGTTCATATCAAAAATAGTAATCTCAGCTTCTTGAACATCAAAACGAGAGTGAATGTTTAACTCACCATTAGATGGGTTAGGGTAAACAACAAACTTATTATTGATGCTATCCTGACTTCCAACACCTAGAGCACAGTCTTCAGGAACGTCAAAAGCTTGAACACCATCGGTTTTACTGTTTGTATTTCCTTGAGTAGCACTAAATCCAAGGCCTCTTCTAGCAAATGCATGCCAAATTAAACACTTGTTAGCTCCTCCATTTGCAATTTCATCTGCTTCAAGAATAGCGTCACGTCCATCAACAAATCCAGGACTACAAGGTTGTAGCTTTAATCCATCCATTACTAATTGAAGCGCCATGTTGTTTCCTCCTTCTCCTTCATAAACATCAGGATCAAATCCGTATTCATCAACAAATGCCCAAGTTAAATCCCACAGCATAGTAGCCCAAACAGATCCTACTCCGTGAGGAACCCACTGTGTTTTAATACTATTATAAGTGAAGTTATTTACAGCAAAATCTGTAGAATATGGCTTACTTCTAATACCAGTTCCTCCTACTCCTTGCCCTTGTGAATATGTTCCCATCCCTCTAACGTCTTCTCCTCTGTCACCAGGCTTCATTGTTAATGCTAAAGCAAAATAGTCGCTCCATCCTTCACCCATTTGCTCATCATTTCTAAGACAACCTGGATTGAATCGACCTCCAGTCAATCTGATAGAAACTCCGTGACCGTATTCATGTGCTACAATCGCATTATCTAAATCACCATCTCTTTGATTAGTGTCAGTACCCGAACCATCATCAACCATAGTTGCATTGATAGTTTGTCCATCTAAAAGAGCAGAAATAATATCTTCTCCATCTCTTTGATACACCAAAATAGCTGGAATATTAATATTTGGTTCATCTCCTCCCATTACAATCGGGTCTGCTGATTCGTTATTAACGATAATCAACCCTACAGCTCCTGCTTCTTGGGCATTTAAAGTTTTATCCACAAAGGCACAATCACCTCTTCTAACCACAGCGATTTTACCATTTAATTCTGATGCATTAACAGCAGAATCACAACCAAGGTAAGTATCATCATTAGTGCTCAATAAAGCTAAATCAGCAGTTACAGGAATTTCAGGAAGATCAGAAAACTGAGCTGTGTTAGCATAGTATGCACCCTCTAATGGCCCGTCATTTACAGTTAAATAAGTTCCTAAAACTTGACCTGGAGAACTCCATAAGTACATTTGCATTCTACCATTAACTCCATCAGTACCTACAGCAAAATTGGCATTGTTCATTCCTCCACCATCTTGGGCGTCTGCAATAACGTAGTCGCCAGCATTTCCACCTCGACCATAGTTATTTTGCTGGAAGTTACCACTTGCTTCATCAAATCCGTATAAGTAGAAAATATCGTGTAAAACATTATTCATATAGAACAAATGGGTAATAGCTCCATTTGTAAAGTTTGCAGGGTGTTGAGGTAAACCGAAATCAAAATCAAACAACATTTCCGCACCACCTTCTGCTTGAGAACCAGAATAATTATTACCAGCTAAATCATCTTTCGCTAAAACGTTATTTCCACGAGTAGATGTGTACTCATGTCCCACCATTCCGTCTGTATCATGCCATCCGTATGGAGAAGCAGTAGGATCAGAAGGGTCTGTAACCAATTGATCAGAACCTTCATTTGGGCCAATTAATGGAAGAGGGAAAACTCTATATTTTGGTGTAGCATTATTGGCTATAGCATAAACTGATTCTCCAGCGTTAGAAAAAAGAACGCTTTCTGTTTCAGCATGTGAATGAGGTCCTTCGCCAAAATCACAGCTATAAACCCAATCATGAACTTGCAATAGATCTCCTGTTAGAGCATCTACACGAACACTATAGTAGTGGCTTCCATCTAAAAGATAGATACTCAAATCCCAAGCTAACTTCAATGTCTTTCCTTCATTCATTGATTGATAAACCAATTCAACAGGAATATTTTCAAGTGAAATATTTCCATCGTTGAATATATATGAATAATCACTCACTGTTTCTAGGAGGTTTAATCCTGTTGGTGAAGAAACACCCAATTTTGAAGTCGCTTTTGCAATAGCTGCTGTTGCCGAAATAGACGGAGTTGTGCTATTTACTTTAGACGAAATATCTTGTGCAAAAGAAAGAGCAGCGCTTACTACTTGATTATTTTTTACTGCAAATGATGATACTGAATTATAAACTTTAATTCCGCGATAGTTTTGGTCTACATAAATATTATATGCATTCAAGCTTTTTGAAAAACTCTGTGATGAAATAGAAACATCAGCAATATCATGTTTTTCAAGCTGAAGCTGTTCTTGGTTTTGTTGTAAATAACTTTCTATAATGCCACTGAAATCTTGACCTATAGAAATATTTACTGCAAAGAAAATAATAAGGGATAATAGTTTTTTCATTTAATTTTTAAATTAAGTTTTACTGAGTCAAGTGATTAGAATTTGCTCTATATTACAAATGATTTCAATGTCGAATCGCTAAAAATATCTAAAAGAGGTCACATACCCCTTGTAATTTTAACTTTTAACATTCTCTATTTAAGATTTCCTCTTATTTTTTGAAAGATTTGAACCGCACTTCCATCCGTTAGTCTAGAAATATAACTACAGCATTCCATTAGATACTCATAAGTCGAATTAAAACTCGAAACCTTACAAGATATGGTCCTTAACAGCAGTAAATCATACTGTCTTGCCCTTCCATTATGGTAGTTTTCAAAAGCTGTGGTAAATGCTTCTAACAAAGTTGCAAGAATATTATAGCCTGCTATCTCTTTTTCTCTAACTTCTGTACTTTGATATATTTTCTCAACACTAATTTTAATTATGTCAGAAACTTGTGCTTCATACTTGCTATTATCTAAAAGAGATTTCGAGAAGTTTCCTTTTAAGATTGTTTCTTCATTGTCTATAAAAATTTGAGCTGCTTCAGAAATTAGAGTGCTGATTGCTAATGATCTTAAGTAGGCAATTCTATTTTGAGAAGTCTCTAATTTAGAATAAACATCTTTTCTCAAATTATCTCGAACGAGGTTGAGCAAATATTCTAAAGCCATTTCTTCCTCTATCAACCCAAGATTAATACCATCTTCAAAATCGATAATGGTGTAGCATATATCGTCTGCTGCTTCAACCAAATATGAAAGTGGATGACGAGACCATCCGCCGTCATAATCTCGCGGAATGAGTCCTAAGTCTGTTGCAACTTCACTAAAGAATTCCGATTCACTTTGGAAAACGCCAAATTTTTTATCCGAAACGTGTGTAGTTGGTTTTTTGGGAAGTGATTGTTTTGGGTATTTCATGAAAGCGCCTAAGGTGGCATAGGTTAACCGCAGTCCTCCTTCAAGCCCATCTTTAGATTCGGTCATGATTTTAAAGCCATTTGCATTTCCTTCAAAATCAATTAAATCTTGATATTCCTTTTGGTTTAGGTGCTCTTTAAAGCGCTGACCATTTCCGTTTAAGAAATAGTCGCCAATTGCTTTTTCTCCACTATGGCCAAAAGGTGGGTTTCCAATATCATGCGCTAAGGAGGCTGCAGCTACGATTGCTCCAAAGTCATTAAAATGATATCCGTGAACCGTTTCTAATTCTGGATACTTTTTAAGTATAGATTTTCCAACCATACGGCCTAATGACCTTCCAACTACTGAAACTTCAAGACTATGTGTAAGTCTTGTATGGACAAAAGACGTTTGAGACAATGGAATAACCTGGGTTTTATCTTGAAGACTACGAAATGCAGAGGAAAAAATCACTCTATCATAATCAACCTCAAAACCCAGTCGAGTTTCGTTCTCTTCTTTTCGCAAACGTTTTTTGTTATCTCCTTGCTTACTTAACGAAAGCAATTGTTCCCATTGCATCATAATTCTATAAATTTTGATTGGCAAGATACTATTTTCAAAAGTCAAGTCAATAATTTTTCAACTTGCAAATAATGAAAAAAGCCGAGGAAAAATTCTCGGCTTTATAAATTCAATATAACTCAAATCTTATTTTTCTCGATTCAGCAAGTATCGATAGTCGTCGAAACTTAGTCCTCCCGTGTAAATATCAATGGTTTTCTTTATCAACTCTTGTGCTTGAGCTTCTGAGTAGCCAAGTCCAATTGCATACTTTTCAATAAGTACACGTTCTTGGTCATCGATAACATGATCAGCAAAAATAATTTTAAAAAGATCATGCATACGCTCTAACCTTCGCTCTGATGAGTTTGGAGGACTAATAGGGTAAGCTGTTGGGTTTTTTAATATTTTCTCATATTCATCTTCACCAATATTCAACTTAGTTGCAAATCGCTTAAGTAGTTTTTCTTCTTCAATTCCAATTTTACCATTAATGGTAGCCATATTGGCAATGGAAGCAAAATGCCCAACATTTCGGGAACGCTCCCCACTTTCAAACAAATCTGTAAATGACATATTTTGATTTTAAATAGACAACAAATATAGAATTTGTAAACGAGAAATACGAGCATAAAACATCTCTAATTTCTAACTTAAACACAAAACCTATTATCCTTATAGAAATTTTATAGTCCACTCTGTTAGATTTCTACACCAAAATCAAATTATAAAGAACATTGAGTGATAAACGCTAACCCTAGAAGCATTAAATATTTATAGTTCAAGCTTATATAAATTGCTTTCAGTAACTTTACTAACTATAACCGAAGCGACTCTCATCTCAAAACAAAGCTAATTCACAATGAAAAAAACACTGCAAATTGGAAATATAGTTGGCTTTATTCTTGTAATAGCTGTTAATGCCCTTGGTGGTGTAGGAAAACTTAATAGCACTTCAATTGCTGATGTTTCAAATTCAAACCCAAATCTGTTTACACCTGCTGCTTACGCCTTTTCAATTTGGGGTTTTATTTATTTATTGCTTCTAGGATTTATAGTCTATCAAAGTAGAAGTCTCTTTAAACCCGTTCGAGATGATGAATTTATTCTGAAATCAGGATGGTGGTTTGTACTTTCTTGCTTTGCCAATATCATGTGGGTTATTTTCTGGGTCTATGGGTTTATGGAGTTTTCCATCCTTGCCATTTTTGTTTTGCTTTTTGCCTTATTAAAAATTGTAATGAAAAACCAAATGGAGCTTTGGGATGCACCTATTCCCGTAATTGCATTCCTTTGGTGGCCGTTCGTATTTTATAGCGGATGGATAACTGTTGCAAGTATTGCAAATGTTTCGGCCTATTTAACAAGTATAGATTGGGATGCTTGGGGCTATAGCGAAAGTTCATGGGCGGTGACAATGATAATTATTGCAGGAGTAATAAATCTAGCCGTTACTTGGCAGAGAAATATGCGTGAATTTTCCCTAGTCGGTGCGTGGGCCTTGATTGCTATTTGCGTAGCGAATTGGGAGGCTAGTCCAACCGTGGCCAATTCAGCACTGGCAGTGGCGATTGTTTTGATTATTAGCAGCAGTTACCACGCATTTAAAAATCGCGTTACTAATCCAGGAGTAAAACTTAAGGAGTTTCAAAATAAACGTAAGACTTAAGATTACTGAAACCCTTTCTACATGGTTTTCTAAACCTTATAGGCGTCTGAATTAACTTACGCTTACTAGGAGGTCTCATTTTGGAGATACCCACCTTCGCGGGTAGTTATACCATACCTTTGATATCATTCCCCCAAGTAGGATACGCAAAAATCATCGCTTTAAGATCACTGGTTGTGAATTTTCCACACATTGCCAAAGAGAAAAGATTTATCATTTCTCCCGCTTCCGATGCAATAATATGAGCACCTAAAATGACATGGCTGTTTCTATCGACTATGGTTTTATAGGCATATACGTCGTCATTGATACGCTTTGCGTTAAACCATTCCGGAACATTTTTATACTCTACCACATAATCATAGCCTTGTTCCTTAGCTTCCTCTTCTGTCAACCCGATAGTTGCGAGTTGAGGGATCGTGAAAACTACCGAAGGAACTGCCGGAAAATCCATTTTAGCATGGTTTCCTTTCCGAATATTTAAAGAAACTATTCTTCCTTCTTGAGAGGATGTGGGCGTCAAAGGCAAAGAGCCACTTGCAGAAACATCACCACAAGCATATACCGAAGAATTTGTTGGACTTTGGAGATACTCATTAACAGAAACTCCTTTTTTATCGACATCAATTTTCCCATTCTCTAAATCCAAATTGTCGATAGACGGGACTCTTCCGGCCGTGTTAAAAACAATTCTTGCCGTTACAGATTCAATTTTTCCGTTTTTCTGATAGGAAACCCTATAATTCTTCTGAAGCTTCTCTACTTCGGAAACTCGAGCTTTGAAAATAAATTCAATCCCTAGCTTCTTTGAAGCTATCGTGAGATGAGAGACAATGTTTTCTTCAAAACCTTCAAGAGGTCGACTTCCCGCTTCAATAATAGTTACTTTAGACCCGCAACGAGCAGCGATATGAGCGAATTCCATTCCGATATATCCTGCTCCTACAAAAACAATATTCTGCGGTAATTCTTCCAACTCAAAGAAGTCATCACTCACTTTTAAATGCTCCCGACCAGGAATTCTTAAATCTAAAGGCTTTGATCCTGTTGCAATTACAATCTTCTTAGCCTTCACAGTTTTACCTTCTACCGAAAGTGTATTCTTATCCAAAAATTTTGGAGGTTGATGATACAACATGACCCCTGCCTTTTTCAGATCTTTTTCTGTGGCTGCAGGAACGGCATCAGTGAATGTCGACTTATATTTTTGGAATGCCTGCCAGTCAATTATTGGGGCTTTTACAATTCCTTTTCCTTTCAAATTCCTCGAAAGCTGAAAAGCCTCGGTAATTCCCACCAACACTTTTTTTGGATCACACCCTCGGTTGGCGCAAGTTCCACCAAATTCCCTATTATCGGCAATAGCAACAGACATTCCTTCACTAACACAATCATAAGCTACTATCTTTCCCGCTGTGCCGGATCCTATTACAAAAACATCAAATTCTTTTATTGCCATAATATTTGCCGCAAAGGCGTGTATCTCTTTAAATTATTAAACTTCCTATAAGAAACTCTTAGCTATAAACCTATAAGATATTGAAGACCTTGTAGAAGCATATAGAATCGATAAATTTCTTAGTTTTATTTTAAAAATACCAATTCCTTTAGCCGAAGTATGTTAGCAAAATGATAAAGTTGAAATTAAAAAGCTAACAGGACTTTGAGACGTCTAAGGTTTGAAGTAAATTTGCCATTCGATGCATAAAAAATTCGCTAATTCACTTTATTCCCAGTCTCCAAAAACCAGGAAACTGCGGGAAACTATTGTCAATTTTAAAGAAACCTATCCTCAAACCTCTGGAGCTTTCGACCAAACAATAGCTGTTTCAGGCCTTATTGGATCTTCGCTTTCCATGGTTTTGGCAGAAGCTTTTCGTCCAGTATCAGAAGGTGCAGAACTTCCTTTTCTTTTAATTCTAAACGACAAGGAAGAAGCCGCCTATCACCTAAACGATTTGGAAAATCTATTGGGTGATCAGCATGTATTGTTTTATCCAGGGAGTTACCGAAGACCTTATCAGCTGGAAGAAACCGATAACGCTAATATCCTACTAAGAAGTGAGGTTTTAAACAGAATCAATTCCCGTAAAAAACCAGCCCTCATCGTAACGTACCCTGAGGCCCTTTTTGAAAAAGTGGTTACTAGAAGGGAATTGGAACGAAACACCTTAAAGATTGCAGTCAATGATCAACTTTCTATCGACTTTGTAAATGAAATTCTGTTTGAATATCGCTTCAAACGAACCGACTTTGTCACGGAGCCAGGAGAGTTTTCTGTGCGTGGTGGAATTTTAGACGTGTTTAGTTTTAGCAATGACGAACCTTATAGGATAGAGTTTTTTGGTGATGAAGTAGATAGTATTCGAACTTTCGACGTTGAAACACAGCTCTCTCTTGAACAAAAGAAAAAGATTTCGATTATTCCAAATATCGAGAATAAAATAATAGATGAAAGCCGCGAGTCATTTCTGAAGTATATTGCATCAAAAACTGTAGTTTTTCTAAAAAATAAAGATTTCTTCTTTAGTGCAATTGACACTCTTTATAAAAAGGCTACTGAAGCTTTTGATGCCCTAAATCCTATTATCAAACGCGCAAAGCCGTCGGAATTGTTCTGCACTGGAGAAATGCTTCAGAAGCAATTAAAAGCTTTTACTACAGTATCACTTAATCTTAAAGGCAATAGAAATTTAAAGGAGGTTTCGAGTTCAACATCAGATTCGATTTCGATTTCATTTTCAACAAAACCGCAACCTTCCTTCAACAGACAATTTAATCTGCTAATTGAAAACCTAAACGACAACACGGAGCAAGGCTACAAAAACTATATTTTCTGCAGTAGTGAACAACAAGCCAAACGTTTTCGAGATATATTTAAGGATTCCAATCAACATGTGAAACAATTTGAAACCATCGTATTCCCGCTGTTTCAAGGCTTTATCGATGATGATTTAAAAATAGTTTGTTATACTGATCATCAGATTTTTGAGCGTTACCATAAATTTTCGCTCAAAAATGGATATGCAAAAAAACAGGCGATTACAATTAAAGAAATCACCAATCTAGAAGTTGGTGACTATGTAACGCATATTGATCACGGAATCGGAAAGTTCGGAGGTCTTCAAAAAATTGACGTAGAAGGAAAAATGCAGGAAGCCATCAAACTTTTCTATGGCGATCGTGATATTTTATATGTCAGCATCCATTCGCTTCATAAAATTTCAAAATACAACGGCAAGGATGGCAAAGAGCCTAAGATATATAAACTAGGAAGCGACACTTGGAAAAAACTGAAGCAAAAGACCAAAACTCGTGTAAAAGAAATTGCTTTTAATCTTATAGAACTTTACGCTAAACGTCGCACTCTTAAAGGTTTTGCTTTTTCTCCAGATAGCTATCTACAAGCCGAGTTAGAATCTTCATTTATTTATGAAGACACTCCCGACCAAAGCACTGCCACCGAAGATGTTAAAAAAGACATGGAAAATGAGCGCCCCATGGATCGATTGGTTTGTGGAGACGTTGGCTTCGGAAAAACAGAAGTTGCCATTCGCGCAGCTTTTAAGGCTGTAGATAACGGCAAACAAGTTGCTGTTTTAGTCCCAACTACAATTCTTGCTTTTCAACATTATAAAACTTTTTCAGAACGACTATCTGAAATGCCTGTGAAGGTGGATTATCTCAACCGTTTTAGAACAGCGAAGGAGAGAAAAGAAGTTCTTGAAAGCCTTAAAGACGGTCGGCTTGATATTGTAATCGGGACACATCAATTAGTTAATAAGGCCGTTGAGTTTAAAGATTTAGGCCTACTTGTTATTGATGAAGAACAGAAATTTGGAGTTGCCGTAAAGGATAAATTAAAAACCATCAAGGAAAATGTGGATACATTGACATTAACAGCCACACCCATTCCAAGAACCTTACAGTTCAGTTTGATGGCTGCTCGCGATTTATCGGTTATAACCACTCCGCCACCAAACCGATATCCCGTAGAAACACATGTTGTACGTTTTTCAGAAGAAACTATTCGAGATGCCATTCGCTATGAAATTTCTAGGGGAGGACAAGTTTTCTTTGTGCATAACAGAATTGAAAATATTACCGAAGTAGCTGGATTGATTCAACGTTTGCTTCCCGATGCAAAAGTAGGAATTGGACATGGACAAATGGATGGAAAAAAACTCGAGGAGGTGATGCTTCGGTTTATGAACAATGAGTTTGACGTGCTTGTTTCCACAACAATAATTGAAAGTGGATTGGACGTGCCTAATGCGAATACTATTTTCATCAATAATGCGAACAACTTTGGACTTTCCGATTTGCACCAAATGCGTGGTCGAGTGGGAAGAAGCAATAAAAAAGCTTTCTGTTATTTCATCACGCCGGAATATTCTGCAATGACAGACGAAGCTAGAAAAAGAATTACGGCTTTGGAGCAATTTTCTGAATTAGGAAGCGGAATCAATATTGCAATGAAAGATTTAGAAATTCGTGGTGCAGGAGATTTATTGGGAGGAGAACAAAGCGGATTTATTAATGAAATAGGATTCGAAACGTATCAAAAAATTCTATCGGAAGCCATAGAGGAATTGAAAGAAAAAGAATTCAAAACCCTATATGAAGAAACCGAAGGCCCTAAAAAAGACTACGTTAAAGAAACCACTATCGACACAGATTTCGAGCTTCTTTTCCCCGATGATTACGTAAACAACATTACAGAAAGACTTAATCTATACACCAAACTAAATAGTCTTAAAAACGAAGAAGAACTTAAAGTATTTGAAAATGAACTTCTCGACCGTTTTGGAGAACTACCAAAGCCAGCCAAGAACCTTCTAAACAGTGTACGTATAAAATGGATTGCTATTTCTATGGGATTAGAACGTGTAGTGATGAAGAAAAAGAAGATGGTCGGTTATTTTGTAGCTGATCAACAAAGTGGATTCTATCAAAGCCCAGCCTTTAGCCAAGTTCTGCAATACGTTCAAAATCACCCAAGAGAAGTTACTATGAAAGAAAAGCAAACTAGAAGTGGATTGCGTTTACTTTTAACTTTTGAAGGAGTCACTTCTATTAATAAAGCGCTTGAATCTTTAGAACCTTTTAAAATGTAATTCTGCTAGCAACAATTAAGTTGTACTACAAACCGAGATGGCTTGACCAATATTCACTAACATTTAAAAGATTGGTAACTTTGCAAGCTTAAAACACATTCAATGTTTAATAAGTTACTTTTAATTTTAATCCTTAGTCCGTGGATTCTCTCATGCCAGAACTCGCTTAACGGAAAATTATCTCCATCAACCGATTATAATTTCGTTATACTTTACAAGCTAACCCCCACAGGTAAAGCCTATGCACTAGACACAATATTGGACAACGGTGAGTTTAAACTTAACTTAGACTCTAATCTCGAAGAAGGAAGCTATAGGCTAGTTTATAATTTACCCGAAGAAGAGAACTTTTTCGATCTAATTCTAAGCAATAAAGAGAATGTCAACTTCACATTTTCTGAAGAAAAAGGAGTTGTCTTCAGTGGAGGGCAAAATAAGATTCTCACAGAGTATTTAGAGAACATGAATGAAATTCAGCAAGAAATCAACACCAAGATAACCTCAGGATCTTCCTCTACTAAAGAAATTGAATCCTTATTAGCCCGACAGACGGAAGTTCAAACCAAAGCTGAAAAAGACTCAAAAAACACTTATGCATCTACATTCATTAGATCGCTAAAACCTTTTATTCCAGACAACTATATAAACAAAGAAGTTTACGAAATTAGCACAAAAAGTAACTACTTTAACAATTTTGATTTTAAAAACACTCAACTTCAAAGTTCTTCTTTCCCACTAGAGAAAATAAAGAATTATTATCACGAGTTCGTTACGATGAAAGGTGGTGTTAACTATCAATCGGCGATAAACGATATTCATTTAGCAATAAAAGATGCATCGCCTGAATTTCAAAAACATCTTTTAGAAAGTTTCTGGCAGGATTTACTAAACAACAACAGGAATAACGCCGCTAATTATTTAGGACTACGCTACCTTATAACACTAGCAAACACACTTGAAGACAAAGAGCTCTCCGAAAAACTTCAACTAGTAAAAAGTCTATCTATTGGAGAGAAAGCTCCAAACTTTACCTTAACCGATTTCGATGATTCTAAATCCTTATACGACCTTGAGGGATCGGAGTTTTTTATTCTCGCCTTTTGGAGCACCGAGTGTTCTCATTGCTTAAAGCACATTCCAGAACTTCACGAAAAGATGAAGACAGTAACTTCAGATAAAATAAAAGTAGTTGCTATTGGGCTAGAAATAGAAGAAGAAACTTGGAGAGAAAAAACAAAAGAATTGCCCGATTTTATTCATGTTTTAGCAAAAGGTGATACCCTAACCGAATTAACGAGAATATACGATATAAAAGCAACACCTACTTTTTATGTTTTAAATGTAGAAAAGAGAATAGCTGCAAAACCTCGAGGACTGCAAAATCTATACATTGGTATTGAAGCTTCGGCGGAACAATAAAAATGAAAGACTCAAAGTGTAGAAAATGTTTCAATTGTAACCAACCCATTCTCTCATCTATAAATTGTCAATATTTCATTTTAATGTATCTTTAAATTTTTAAAAATTTAAATAATGAAAAACCTACTTCTTGCAACCCTTATTCTATTTTCAACCTATGCCATTGGACAATCTAGCTCAATAGAAGTTCCAAAAATTGGAATTAAAGTCCCTTTAGGTAAAACTCTTGAAGCCAATGGAGTTTCGGTTAAATTTTTAGAAGTAGTTGAAGATTCGAGATGTCCAAAAGATGTTTCATGCATTTGGGCAGGACGAGCTATTGTTAAAGCAGAAGTCACTTCAAACGGAAAAACCGAGGAGAAAATTCTCATTTTTGGAGAAGTAAAATCTAGAGAAACACCTAATACTACACTATTTAACTCAAAGGAATTTTCTCTAAAAGGAATTACACTCAATCCCTATCCAGATTCTGTGATTTCAGAAGATGTAAATTATGTGTTATTAGTTAGTAAAGAAAGCTACTAAATGGCTTAATGACAACTGCATCCGCCGCAATCGGATTGCCCTCTTTTTTTGCTGCCCATTTTTCGTGTTTCAAAAATTGGGTTCCATACAAACTTCCTGAGTAGGTAGACTACTGCAATCGTAAAGGTTATTATAACAAGTATTGTTTGCATAGCATAAAGTTAGTGAAAAACTTACAATTCTACTTTAGTATTTGAAATGCGGTTAATGATAAAATGTATGCGATTATCGTCATTATTATCAGCTGCCACATAGGCCATTTCCACGAATTAGTTTCTCTTTTCACAATGGCAAGCGTACTCATACATTGCATAGCAAAGGCATAGAACAACAGCAATGATATTCCACTTGCAAAATTAAATAAAGGACCTCCCAATACAGGGTTGATTTCTCCCGCCATTCTATTTTTAATCGTTTGCTCATCATCACTCCCTACACTATAGATGGTTGCAAGAGTTCCCACAAAAACTTCCCTTGCGGCAAAAGAAGTAACTAGTGCTATTCCAATTTTCCAATCGTAACCCAAAGGTTGGACCACTGGCTCAATAGCATGGCCAATCTTTCCTATGTAGGAGTGTTCTAGTTTAAAAGACTCTATATGGCTTGAAATTTCCTCATCGGATAAGTTTTGTGAAGCGTATTCATTTTTTACTATCTCTTCAGCATTATTGAAGTCGCCCGGACCATAAGAGGCCAACACCCAAAGAATAATAGAGATAGCTAATATTATTTTCCCTGCACCAATCACAAAAGCCTTTGTTTTTTCAACCATTGTTAACAAAACATTCTTCAAAAGTGGAAGTTTGTAATTAGGCATTTCTATTACAAAGAAACTTTTAGTCTCGATTTTCAGAATTTTGTCTAGAATCCATGCAGAGAAGATAGCTGCTCCAAATCCTAAAACATACATAATCATCAATGTAATTCCTTGTAAGCTAAATATGCCTAACACTCTAGTATCTGGTATTACGAGTGAAATTATAATCAAATAGACGGGCAGTCGTGCAGAACAAGTTGTAAAAGGCGTTACAAGAATAGTAATTAAACGCTCTTTCCAGTTTTCTATATTTCGAGTGGCCATAATAGCAGGAATAGCACAAGCAGTTCCAGCAACTAGAGGCACTACACTCTTACCACTTAAACCAAATTTGCGCATTAATTTATCCATTAAAAAGACAACACGACTCATATAGCCACTTTCTTCTAATATGGAAATAAAAAGAAATAGGAAAGCGATTTGTGGAATGAAAATAACAATTCCTCCAATGCCTGGTATAATCCCTTCCGATATCAAGTTTGTAAATTCACCAGGCGGAAGATTTGTTTTTGTCCATTCACTAAATACAGCAAAAGAACGATCAATAAAATCCATTGGATAAGCGCTCCAATCAAAAATTGCTTGAAATATTAAAAGCAGAATCCCGAAGAAAATAACATAACCCCAAACCTTATGCGTCAAAATTCTGTCTAAACGGCTACGGAGATCTTTTGCGTTGGCAGTGTCAACAAAAAGAGTCTGCTTGAGGGTTTCGTTTATAAATTGATATCGAGCGATGGTCTCTTTGTGTTGAAGACGTTTTATAGTATCTGGAGATTCTGTCTGAAAACTAGCTACTCCATGGAAATCATTTCGGTCTAATTTACCAAAATTTACATCATGAGTAATAACCAGCCACAGTTTATATAAGTCTTGATTAGGGAATGCCTTACTAAGACGATCGAAGTACTCTGGCGATATTCTAGAAGCATTCAAACAAGGCTTGGTGGGTAGTTGGTTATAGTTTTCTATAAGCTCCTTCAAGTAGTCAAAACCAATATTTTTTCTTGAGCTTATTAAAGCAATTTTGGTATTTAGCTTCTTTTCTAAAAGTGGAATATCTATAGAAATAGCTTTTCGCTTCATAATATCAGCCATATTGATGGCCAAAATAGTAGGAATCCCTAAGTCTTTTATTTGGGTAAAAAGCAGTAGGTTTCGTTTTAAATTTTCGACATCGGCTACAACAACAGCCACATCGGGGAAATCTTTATCGTTTTTATTTAGCAGTAGTTCTATAACTACATTCTCATCTATAGAAGAGGCGTTGAGGCTATAAGTGCCTGGAAGATCTAAAATATGAGCTGTAACTGCTCGACCAAATTTGCTTACGCCTTGTTTTTTTTCAACAGTAATACCAGGATAATTCCCCACCTTTTGATTAAGGCCTGTCAATCTGTTAAACACTGAAGTTTTACCAGTATTTGGATTTCCTATAAGGGCTACGTTTATGTGTTTAGCCATATTAGATTATATCGATTTCAATCTGTTCGGCAGTCTCTAAACGAATGGATAGATGTGTATCGTTGATTACGATATATAAAGGATCTTTAAATGGTGCAATTTGAATTAACTCTACCTCATTACCAGGAAGACAGCCCATTTCCATAAGTTTTAATGGCACCAAATCAATGAGAAATTCTTTTATAACACCTCTTTGACCTATCTTTAAAGAAGCTATTGTCGCCATTGATTCTTATTTAGATTGATTTAAAACAAGGCAAAACTAAATGAAAAATGCGAGTCCAAAAAAACAATTAAAGTTTATTATTGGAAATCAATTAAAAAAATAAAAAATCTACTTGCTGTTAGTTTCTTCTTTTAAAATCTCAATATCTTCAAGTAACTGATCGATTGCTTCGGAGTCTGTTCCATCATAAAATCCGCGGATACGTTTTTTGGTATCGACCAGAACAAAATTCTCGGTATGAATTAAATCAAACTCTTCATAAGGGTTGTCTTTCGCAACCAAGTAAGATTTTCGTGCTAAATCATAAATTTGCTTTCTATCGCCTGTCACTAAGTTCCATTTATCATCATTCACCCCTTTTTCAATAGCATATTTTTTCAACTGAGCTACACTGTCAATTTCTGGAGTAACTGTATGTGAAAGTAAAAGCACTTGCTGATCCTTTTGAAGCGCCTCTTGAATTTTGACCATATGGTCGGTCATTATCGGGCAAATTGTTTGGCAAGTAGTAAAGAAGAAATCTGCAATATAAATCTTGTCGTCATAATCTGCTTGAGTTACATTTTTTCCGTTTTGATTTATCAATGAAAAATCTGCAATGGTGTGATATTTTTTCACGTAATGTAAAGTAGTATCAACTAGTTGGGTTTCAACTTGGGCGGGTTGATAAATTCGAAGTGACTTTTTAGGAGTAGTTATTTGTGCAATTGTCGTCATTATGATTGCTGAAAGCACCAACATTACAATTGCAAAAAACTTGTATTTTTTAAAGAACGAAAGCATGTTATTGTGTTTTTAGCTGAGCTCAAATATTCGGCTACAAAAATACCCCCTAATCCTTTCAAAATAAATACTTTTAACAATCAAAATATTTAAAAATGAAAATACTCCCGATTCTCTTCCTAATATTTTCAAACGCCCTTCTTTTTGCCCAAAATTTTGACGTATCATCAATAGCTGAAGCAGAAGCTAAATCTGTAAATGCTCATATAACAGGTAATCGCAATTTAAACACAAACAATTACGACCTAAAATATCAACGTCTTGAACTAAACGTAGATCCATCGCAAGCCTTTATTTCTGGAACTATCACTTCTCATTTTGAAGCAAAGGAAGATATGAACACCATCACCTTCGAATTGGTTAACAACATGACTGTTTCAGAAGTAACACAACGCGGAACGCCACTTTCTTTTACACAAAACGCAGATGATGAAGTGGTTATAACTTTACCTCAAATTCAAAACACAGGTGTATTAGACTCCTTGAGCGTTAGTTATTCAGGAAATCCAGTACACTATGACTTCGACTCCTTTGCTATAAGTACGCACAACGGACATCCTATTTTATGGACACTTTCAGAACCTTATGGAGCAAAAGCTTGGTGGCCGTGCAAGCAAGATCTTATAGATAAAATAGATATGGTAGACATTCATATCACCACGCCACAATTTGATCCTCTAAATGATGAATACGTTGCAGCCGCAAACGGAGTGGAAATGTCGCAAACTATTAATGGGAATTTAAAAACAACACATTTCCGTCATAATTATCCAATTCCGGCATATTTAATTGGGATTGCAGTAACGAACTATACAACCTACTCCCACACTGTAGAAAATGATGGAAACCCATTTCCTATCATAAACTATGTGTATCCTGAAAGCCTATCATCTGCACAGTCCCAAACCCCAGTTACCGTAGATATTATGAACTTATTCATCAATAAATTTGAGCCCTATCCTTATGCTGATGAAAAGTATGGTCATGCCCAATTTGGATGGGGAGGCGGAATGGAGCATACCACAATGTCGTTTATGGGAAGTTTTAACCGTAGTCTAATTGCCCATGAGCTCGGACATCAATGGTTTGGAAACAAAGTGACATGTGGAAGTTGGCAAGATATATGGCTCAACGAAGGTTTTGCAACCTACATGACTGGAATGGTATACGAAGCACTCGATGGAGAGTCAAACTTTAGAAATTGGAAAGAAAATCAGGTTCAATCTGCAACTGCATATCCTGACGAGTCGGTATATATTCCAGCTTCCGACACAACTTCTGTCAGTAGAATATTCAGCAGTCACCTAAGTTATAACAAAGCCTCTATGGTAGTACACATGCTTCGTAAAAAGCTAGGAGAATCCGACTTTTTCAACGGACTAAGAAACTACCTGAACGATCCTGAACTCACATTTGGATACGCAAAAACTCCAGATTTAATTAGAAATTTAGAAGAAACCAGCAATCAAGATTTAACTGAATTTTTTAATGCTTGGATTTATGGTAAGGGATACCCAAGCTATTCTATACGTTGGAATCAAGTTAATGATGGGGGTATAAATATCAATATTTCACAAACTCAAAGTCATAACTCGGTTTCATTTTTCCCTGCTGTAGTCCCAGTCCGATTAATAGGCACTCAAGGTGAAACTTTAGACGTTTTTTTAAACAACACCCATAACAACCAAGGTTTTGAAAGAGCTGTTGATTTTGACGTTCAAAGTGTACGTTTCGACCCCAATTTCGATGTTATTTCTAAAAATAATCAAGTAGTTTTAAGTACAAATGAACTTCCTATAGAAACTCAATTCATTTTGTTCCCAAATCCCACTTCCGAAATAATTCACATTCAAAAACCTGAAGCAGTGGAGATTATCGAAATAAACATTTATAACACTTTAGGGCAAAAAGTTTCAGAACTTGAATACACCAAAAGTATAGACGTATCTAATCTTCCATCGGGAGTTTTATTAATTGAACTAGTAACCTCTCAAGGAAAAATCACTAAAACTTTTCTTAAAGAATAAAAGAACATAAGTAGCCTACTGCAAGAGATTAACAAAGAACACCTTGTATACAAACTTCAAAACCTAAAACTGCCGAGTACTAATTTTTTTTGCACGTTGTAAAAGATTACTTTTGTGCGCTAATTTTTTAGAAAATATTCATGAGTCCATTTGCTGTTAAAGCTATACAACTACTATTAAGTTTATCATTATTAATTGTTTTACACGAGCTCGGGCATTTTATACCGGCCAAAATATTTAAAACAAGAGTTGAGAAGTTCTACCTTTTCTTTGATGTGAAGTTTTCACTTTTCAAAAAGAAAATTGGTGAAACTGTTTACGGAATTGGGTGGCTCCCACTAGGGGGCTATGTGAAAATCTCCGGAATGATCGATGAAAGCATGGACAAAGAGCAGATGGCACAACCACCTCAACCATGGGAATTTAGAAGTAAACCAACCTGGCAACGACTCATTATTATGCTCGGTGGAGTTACGGTAAATATCATCGTGGGATTTGTTATTTATATGGGAATCTTGTATTTCTACGGAAAGAATATTACCACAGTAAACGATCTTCCACAAGGATTTGCAGTAGCTGAACAGTTCAAAGGATACGGATTTAGAGATGGTGATCAAGTTTTAAAAGTGGATGGCAAACCCTTGGAAAACGTGATGGAAGTAAACGGTCGTGTTTTTCTAAGAAGCGCTTCTACTATCGAAGTTAAACACAGTGATGGAACTATCGAAACGCTTAACGTTCCTGAAGATGCTGGTCCGAAGATGTTTGAGAAAGGATTAATGACAGCTTTCGATCCAAGAATAGAAACCCTTGTCGATTCTGTGCAAAGTGGATATCCAGCTGAAAAAGCAGGGATGTTAAAATCAGACAGGATTGTGTCTATAAACGGCGCCGAAGTTCGATTTAGAGATGAAATTGACAAACACATCAACAAGGAAGGTGAAAACATTATAGTTGTTGAACGCGGAAACCAACGTGAAACATTGAGTCTTATACCTAATGATAAAGGTTTAATTGGAGTATATTTCTCTACAGAAACATTACGAAATCAATTAGGGAGAACTAAAATAACCTATACCCTTGGTGAAAGCATTGTTGGTGGTGTAGGTTTCGGATACAACACTTTAAAAGATTATGTAGCACAATTCAAGTATGTATTCACCAAAAAAGGAGCTACCCAAGTTGGTGGTTTTGGTGCAATTGGAAATCTTTTCCCTGAAACTTGGAACTGGCAAAACTTCTGGTCAACTACAGCTTTTATATCCATTATCCTGGCTTTTATGAATATCCTACCTATTCCGGCATTGGATGGAGGCCATGTGGCGTTTCTATTATACGAAATGATAACCGGTAGAAAACCAGGCGATAAATTTATGGAATACGCTCAAATGATCGGATTCTTTATTCTAATTGCCCTTGTCCTATTTGCCAACGGTAACGATATTTATCGCTGGCTGTTTGAATAGACTGCATTTAATAAATATGGGAAGGCTTATTTGTAATTCTGAAATAAGTCTTCCCATATGTATTTTACACTAAAACATCTTTTTTCAATACTTCAAACTTATCCATCTTCAACTTATGAAGAAAAGTATTTATAGTTAAGATGTTCTAGAATATTAAACTATAATCACCTCATAATTCATCATAAACCTTTATAAAAACAAAAAAACCTCCACATTTCTGTGAAGGCTTGTTGTGACTAAGCTCCTCTTCTTGGGCTCGAACCAACCCCGATAGCTATCGGGGCTCTGATTAACTTAATCATTGATTATACTTCTTCAATAGTCTTTCAACTATTTCAGGATACTTATTAAGGTTTCTGATATAAA
>DATGMT010000080.1:0-4694 GCA_035307265.1 Aequorivita sp. | reverse complement strand
AGTGCCGTTGGTGGTTGTGGGTAAGTCTTTCCATAAAGTTGTAGTGACTTTCCCGCGTTCTTTTGCTTCAAACCAAAATCTTTTTCGTTGTGGGCCAGCTTCACCTGTAGTTCCAAAAACAATTCGGTTATCTTTTAAAAGTTGATCAAAGACTTTCTTTTCGTTTTTCCAACTATTCCCTGGATTGGGTCTGTATTCAACGCCTGTGTTTGGATTGGTGATTGTGTAAAGTTGGTTTGGACGTTCGCCTTCAACCTGAAAAGGATCTGCTACCCATTTCCCACGTTT
The DNA here is from genome assembly GCA_035307265.1 of Aequorivita sp. Classification (GTDB taxonomy): domain Bacteria; phylum Bacteroidota; class Bacteroidia; order Flavobacteriales; family Flavobacteriaceae; genus Aequorivita. The sequence goes on along the minus strand of DATGMT010000080.1, from coordinate 4,406 downwards.
GTCGTTGTCGGGATTGGAGAAAATAGATTCATCGGCGGTGAGCCTGAAGGAAGTGCGATTCGCTTTCAGGCTATTTATGTCTTTTGCATAGAGTAGAATATGGGTGTGCGCATCAGAAATTACAGCAGTGTTTGTAACAGATTTAGTGGAATTCCAAATCACGTCTGCTACAAAATTGTCTCGACCAAAAACCTCATCTGCTAACACTTTGCAATAGTGAGCTTCTTTATCGGATATAGAAATCCAAAACAAACCGTCATTTCTGAGTAAATCTTTCGCAACTTCAAGTCGGTTTTTCATAAATGTCAGCCATGTTGAATGACTAAAACTATCGTTATACCTAAAACTATCGTTGTGTGTGTTGTAAGGTGGATCAATAAAAATCAGTTTTATCTTTTCAGTATATACTTTTTTTAATGAATGAAGAGCAATTAGATTATTACCTTTTATGATGAAATTATCCTGAAGCGAGATATCGGTAACTTCACTTTCGCCGTTTTTATCATACTTCTTAAATGCTCTAAAAACCTTTGGGTCAAGCAGCCTGTCTATTTCTTCTGAAGCCAAAGTTTCGTTCCAGAATATTTCATTTTTCCTTTGAGAGTCTTTGTTTTGATTCCCTTCTAGAATACAATCTTTATAAGGCCAAGAGAGAGTGATTTCTGTTTTTTCATTTATAAAATTGTCGCCTTCATCCAATCCTATCTTGTTTTTAAACGAAGTAAAGCTGTTCGGTAAAAACGACTTGTTGTTTATAAACTTCTGAAACTTGATTTTATCAAAAATGTGAATATCACCTACTTGTTGAAAAAAGATATTTTTAATCCGACTGTTTGAAAGTAGTAGCTTTAATAGTTTGGGGTCCAATTGTAAAGTCAGTTCGACGACCTTATTTTTAAGAAGTTTGCCATCGACAACCAATCGCTTGTCTTTGCTTAATAAATCGGTTAATTCGTCCAGTAGATTTTGCATACAGTATTCTCTTGGGTGCTAATTTGGCTAAAGATTTTTGTTTATAAATGAGGATTACTTCAGCTTAAGTCAAATATAATAAAGTACGGCTTGAGAAGGTGTGTTATCTTTTAATAAGTAGAATTTCTTGTTTTAAATTTTTAAAAATACTTAGGTGAAAATATAATCTGCTGATATTGATTTACTCCCGAGTTTTAGGTGGAAATTGTGAATATCTATTCTTTCAAATTTCCCTCAGGTGTTATATAAACTATATTTTTGGCTCCTTAAAAATTTATAGACATGAGCGTAACTTGGTATGAATGTAAGGTGAAATACAAAAAAACACACGAAACAGGAGAGCAAAAGATAACGACAGATACTTACCTTTTAGATGCGGTTTCTTATACGGAAGCAGAAGCGAGAATTACCGAAGAAATGACCGCATATACAAGTGAGGACTTTAGGATAATGAATATTAAAGTTGCTAATTTTTCTGAAGTTCATCCATTTGAAAACTCCGATCGATGGTTTAAAACCAAGGTTTCATTAATAGCCTTAGATGAAGAGAGTGGAAAAGAGAAAAAGACAAATATGTATTTGTTAGTTCAAGCAAACGATATAAAAGAAGCTTTTGAAAACACGAATACAGCTATGGCAGAAACCATGGGAGAATATACAATTCCAGCTATTACAGAGTCGCCTATAGTTGATGTTTTTCCTTATTTTACAGGAGAAGAAGAGCAACTTGAAAAATTCAATGTGCTTGAGGCTGTAGAGCTAGAAGAAGAGTAGTTTTTCTTATTACTAGTTTTTAAATATAGAGTAGAGAAGGTGTCTCAAAACTCATTTATTGTGTCTGTTCGAGCGTAGGGGAGAACTGTTAGCTTTTAATAACTAATAAGGTCTCGACTACGCTCGATTGGACAAATCAGTAAAAACAAACTCTTAAGATATCTGCTTTAATTAGATATATTGATTGTTTCCTTTAGTCGACTGCTCGTTGTACAGCTTCGATAAAATCTCTTCGTCTTTTGGTAAGATCTTCAGAGCTTGCTCTAGGCCAAGCAGCTACTTGTGCTATTACTAGGTTTTTGTTTGGGTTTATATAAACCATTTGACCAAAAATACCCACGCCAGCGTAGCTTCCGTCTTTAAATCTCCACCATAGATATCCATATCCATCACCTTCTTCGTTTAGTTGTTGTAAATTAGAAGTAGCATCTTTGAACCACTCTTCAGAAAGTAATTTTTTGTTTCCTATTTTACCTTCGTCTAGCATAAATGCACCTATGCGAGCGTAGTCTCTTAAGCTAACAGATAAGCCACTTCCTCCTATGTTTAGGTTGCTACACTCATCGGCAAGCCAATAGGCACAGTGCTCCATGCCGTATGGTTTCCAAACTTTCCCAGAGAGATATTCAGCTAGACTCATGCCTGTGGCTTTTTGGACAAGAATTCCAACTAAGTCGGTTTCTCCTGTGCTGTAATTCCAGTGGGTTCCAGCTTTGTGAATAGATTTCATAGGCTTCATATAGGTTAGAATATGAGCTTCTTCGCCTTCACAAGGGCTTAAATACATTTGGGCCACATCGGAGTTTTCATCTTCATAATCTTCATTCCAGTCAATTCCAGAAGTCATAGTTAGTAACTGCCGAACGGTTACTGATCCGTAGTCATGACCTTTTAACTCTGTGATGTATTTTTCTAAAGAATCATCTATATCATCAATATCTCCTTCTTTTAAAGCAACACCAACCAACATAGACGAAACTGATTTTGCCACAGAAAATGAAGTCCAAAGTGTGTTTTGATTTATCCCATCTGCATACTCTTCCAATCTAATTTTGTTGTCTTGCAGTACGATAACTCCTTGGACCTTGTTTTCTTTCATATAAGAAGATAACGTGGTTTTGTCCTTCCATTTTGGAGTGATAGATTCTGTTTTTTCTAGTGTGGTAATTTGATTTCCTGTTGAAATTGGAATGCTCGGATAGATTTCGTGCATGATTGGGAATCGACGCTCTCTATCTTCTTGCGACCAATAAAGCAAACTTTCTAGTTTTTGCCCCATGGTTTCTCCAGGAATTTTAGCAAGCTCTACACTTGCTTCTTTTGTTTTAAGTGTTAAACAATCTTGTGCCGAAACCGTTAGTGACCCTAGCATTAGGAGGAATGAAAGAAAAAAATGCTTGTTATAAATCATCGTCTTTATATTATTATTACATTTTATTTAGAATGCAAATTAAGTTGAATTTAGGGGTATAAGAGTTCAATTTAGAATTAAAATATTTAGAGTAATATAGGAAATCTCTATAGTGAAAATGATTTGCTCTGATTATAACTGAAATTAGTTGTTGTAGATTTTTAAAGGATTCTTTAGCCGTATGGGTTGTTTCTCAGGTATAAGTATTGAATAGTTTAATTTAATTTAAAAACAGTTATATTTGATGTTTAATAGTAGCAATTATGATTAAATCATTTGCTCAAAAATTTCAGCCGAGTTTCCCCAAAACTCTTAAATAATCTAAAGTGTCGGTAATCATTAATTAAGGTTGCTGATTCGCTTTTGGCTTTCTTCTCAATTATATGGAAATGTTTTAGTTAGAACGATTTTAACTAACCATAAACACCTATAATTATGAGAAATTTTTAACTCCTCTTAGTCTTGTTCTTTATTGGCTTGCATGCTAACGCCCAACAAGAAGATTACTTTATCACCACATGGAAAACAGATAATGATGGTATTTCTAGTAATACGTCAATAACGATTCCAACATATAGTGGAGAAACTTATAACTACAATGTGAGTTGGAATAATGACAGAGTTTGGGAAACGGGATTCGATGGAGACGCTACACATGACTATGGTGTTGCAGGAACCTATACCATTGCTATCCGTGGAACATTTCCTAGAATTTATTTTAACAATTCAGGAGATCGCAAAAAGATAATATCTATAGAACAGTGGGGAACCATTCCTTGGAGTTCTATGGGAGGATCTTTTTACGGTTGTTGGGACATTGAAGGTAATGCACCTGATGCTCCAATCCTTACTTCGGTAACAGACATGTCGTATATGTTTTATAACACACCATTAAATCAAGATATTAGTGATTGGAACGTGAGCAATGTTACGGATATGTCATATATGTTTTACAGCTCAAACTTTAATCAACCATTCGGTAGTTGGGATGTGAGTAATGTAACAAACATGGGGTCTATGTTTGAGTATTCTCTGTTTAACCAAGACATTAATGCTTGGAGTGTAGGTAATGTAACTAATATGAATTCGATGTTTTAATGAGCTCTATGATTATATAAAAGAAACTAAAGCTAATTTTTTGCTTTAGAAACAGTTGAACGAACTAATAACTTCGATTATTTGTTCTTAGTTTACAATTATTCCTTTCTAGTGTTTTCAAGTTTATTTGTGATGAAATTCATGTCATTTG
>DATGMT010000079.1:0-3170 GCA_035307265.1 Aequorivita sp. | reverse complement strand
AAATACTAAAGAGATGAAAGTAAGAGCATCCGTAAAGAAAAGAAGTGCCGACTGCAAGATTGTTCGCAGAAAAGGCAGATTATATGTAATTAACAAAAAGAACCCAAAGTTCAAACAAAGACAAGGATAAGTTATGGCAAGAATCGCAGGTGTAGATATCCCGAAGCACAAAAGGGGTGTAATCGCGTTAACGTATATTTTTGGAATCGGTAGAAGCCGTGCCCAAGATATTCTGAAAAAAGCCGGGGTTGACGAAGATAAAAAAGTTAGTGAGTGGAACGACGATGAAATCGGCGCTATCCGTGAAGCTACAGGATCTTTCAAAATCGAAGGTGAGTTACGTAGTGAAGTTCAGTTGAGCATCAAACGTTTAATGGATATTGGTTGCTACAGAGGTATTCGTCATAGATCGGGTCTTCCATTGAGAGGACAACGAACTAAGAATAACTCTCGCACTCGTAAAGGAAGACGTAAAACGGTTGCTAACAAGAAAAAAGTAACGAAATAACAGTAGTTAGTCGTGAGGTTAAATTGATTTAATTCAGTCTAAACTTTCACTACACTATAAATCACTAGATTATGGCAAAGACAGGTCAAAAAACTACAAAAGCAGTTAAGAAACGCAAGTTAACAGTTGAAGCAGTTGGAGAAGCACATATCTCAGCTTCTTTCAACAATATCATTGTGAGCTTAACAAATAAAAACGGAGATGTTATCTCTTGGTCATCGGCTGGGAAGATGGGTTTCCGTGGATCAAAGAAAAATACTCCTTATGCTGCTCAATTGGCAGCTGAAGATTGTGCGAAAGTTGCACATGATGCAGGTTTACGTAAAGTAAAAGTTTATGTAAAAGGACCAGGTAACGGAAGAGAGTCTGCAATACGTTCTCTACACAATGCTGGTATTGAGGTAACAGAAATCATTGACGTTACTCCAATTCCACATAACGGTTGTCGTCCTCCTGCAAGAAGAAGAGTATAATAACTTATTATTATGTGCGATTCCTGATCCTAATTCAGTAATCGCACATATTTAATTCTACAATAAACAAAAGTATCAACTGAAGAAATAAGAACTAAAGGATTAACGTAAGACCTTAATTTAGTTTTTCTTCAAAACCTCAAATTAGAAATGGCAAGATATACTGGTCCAAAAACAAAAATCGCCCGTAAGTTTGGCGAAGCAATCTTCGGAGCTGACAAATCCTTCGAAAAAAGAAACTACCCTCCAGGGCAACACGGAAACAACCGTCGTCGTGGAAAGAAATCGGAATATGCTATTCAGCTTAGCGAAAAGCAAAAAACTAAATACACTTATGGTATTTTGGAGCGTCAGTTCCGAAATATGTTTAAGAAAGCTAACGCTGCTCCTGGAATTACAGGTCAGGTATTGCTTCAAATGTGTGAATCTCGTTTAGACAACGTTGTTTACCGTATGGGTATTTCACCAACACGTGCTGGTGCTAGACAATTGGTTACTCACAGACATATTACTGTGAATGGTGAAAAGGTTAACATTCCTTCATACCAATTAAAGCCAGGAGACGTAGTTGGAGTTCGTGAAAAATCTAAATCCTTAGAGACAATCACAAACTCTTTAGCAAACGCTAATAATGTATATGAGTGGATCACTTGGAATGGTGAGAAAAAAGAAGGAACATTCGTTTCTGTACCAGAGCGCCTTCAAATTCCAGAGAACATCAACGAACAGTTGATCGTTGAATTATATTCTAAATAATTTTAATACAGCAATTCAATTATGTCAATATTTAGTTTTCAGAAACCTGATAAAGTTATAATGGTGAACTCCACCGATTTCGAAGGCAAGTTTGAATTCCGCCCTTTGGAACCTGGTTATGGGCTTACCATTGGTAACGCATTAAGACGCGTACTGCTTTCATCATTGGAAGGATTCGCTATTACTTCGGTTCGCATCGAAGGTGTAGATCACGAGTTTTCTACAATTGCTGGAGTAGTGGAAGACGTTACTGAAATCATCTTGAATCTTAAACAAGTTCGCTTTAAAAGACAGATTGATGAAGTAGATAACGAAACCGTTACGATCTCGGTTTCTGGTAAAAACCAATTGAAAGCAGGAGATTTCCAAAAATTTATCTCAGGTTTTCAAGTGTTGAACCCAGAATTGGTTATCTGTAATATGGAATCAAAAGTGAATCTTAACTTTGAGATCACTATTGAAAAAGGGCGTGGTTATGTTCCTGCAGAAGAGAACAAAAAAGCAAATGCCCCTCTTGGAACTATCTTTACCGACTCTATCTACACGCCAATTAAAAACGTGAAGTATAGTATCGAAAACTTCCGAGTGGAACAAAAAACAGATTACGAAAAATTAGTTTTCGAAATCATTACAGATGGTTCTATTCATCCTAAAGACGCTTTAACTGAAGGTGCAAAAACATTGATTCACCACTTTATGTTGTTCAGTGATGAGCGCATTACTTTGGAAGCCGATGAAATTGCACAAACAGAAACTTATGATGAGGAATCTCTTCATATGCGTCAGTTGCTTAAAACTAAATTAGTTGATATGGACCTATCGGTTCGTGCTCTAAACTGTTTGAAAGCTGCAGAAGTTGATACTTTAGGAGATCTTGTAGTTTACAACAAAAGCGACTTGATGAAGTTTAGAAACTTCGGTAAAAAATCACTTACAGAGTTAGAAGAACTAGTAGGTGGAAAAGGTCTTGACTTCGGAATGGATCTTTCAAAATATAAATTAGATAAAGACTAGAACAGACTTGAGATATTAGACGTGAGACATAAGATTAATTAGTTTCATATCTCACGTCAATTTCTCAAATCTATAAAATTAACCCATCATAGTTTGCTCTCCGATGAACGGATGTGGTAGCAAGATGATGAAAATTAAAATGTCATGAGACACGGAAAAAAACACAATCACTTAGGTAGAAAAACAGCCCATAGACATGCCATGTTGGCTAATATGGCTAGCTCATTAATTGAGCACAAAAGAATTAACACAACTGTTGCAAAAGCAAAAGCATTGAAGCAGTTTGTTGAGCCATTAGTTACTAAGTCTAAAGAAGACACTACGCATAACAGACGTCTTGTTTATGCTAAACTTCGTCAGAAAGAGGCTGTAGCTGAACTTTTCCGAACTGTTGCTCCAAAAGTTGGTGATCGTCCAGG
>DATGMT010000078.1:0-2031 GCA_035307265.1 Aequorivita sp. | reverse complement strand
GGTTTTCAATCCGCTCGTAAGGGACTTGCACCCTCTGGAAAAATAACACCCCGAAAACTTGGTTCATAAAACTAAATTTGTATTTTTGAACTATTTGAAAAGCTTTCGGGGTGTGTCCTGCATATGCAGGGCACACACAAGGTATTGCCAAAATGGCGGGGAAACGGCTTCGATTGAACATTTGTGCTATCTTTGAAGTCGGTGCTTCGATTGAGGTTTAGTGCTAAAAATCCGCTCCCTCGCAAAGCCCAGAAACGTTAGCAGATATTTTAAAAAACAACACAAAAACAATAATCAATATGAATGGAACTAATTTAACAGGATATTACTCTTACAGGAGTTTCCTAAACAATCCAACAGGTGAGCCTAATGACATCTTATTTGGAGCTGGTGAATTGCTAATTTTCATCAATGATGAAGGTTCAGTTAATGGAACCCTTGCCTTTCCAATGGAGTCTTTAAGCACATACAAAGAAGTTATGGATATTGAAGGGAAGGTAATTTCTAACAATCCATTCCAAATTCATTTTATAGGTAAAGGAAGAAAAAATTCCTCTATACAAGATTTTGAATACGAATATGATTGTTTTTTGAACCACGAATGGGAATCTTCTGAGCCTAAACAAATAGTAACTTTTATTGGAACAGTCAAACGAAACAAAGACCACGGAAATAGCAAAGCTGGTGTTACTGCAAGTTTTATAGCAATAAAAAGAAGCTTTACAGAGCCACGGGAAATTCCAGGAGTTGCCTTGATTCCTGAAGCCTTAAATATGCTCGGAGACAGAAAACACAGACTTATACATAATGTTTGGCATACTGCAAGAGCAATGTGGAATGATTTATTACAAGATGAAAAAGACGAATTAAAGAAACTTAACTGGTATTTTGAAGACCCTCCTCATAACACAGACAATACCCTAAATTTATCAAACGGTGCAGGAGAAGACTTTTTATATATGCATCGCAGAATGATTAAAATGATAAATGATATTTACGATAAAAAAGGGCTAAAAAGGCCTGAGAGTTGGAAAGAATTGCCTAACCCTTTAGTTCCGCAATTTTTTTATGATGAAGTCGAAAATCCGAGTGATGCAACTAAAGTAACTTATAAATTTAATGCATCTAAATCAGGACAAATGATTCCTCCACCTGATGAAATATTTATGGAACAAGTTGGCGGTAACTCATTTCTTTATACCAACAAAACACCTAGAGGTTTTAGAAATAATATGTTACCTATAGCTAACAATCTTCGTAATCGCAGAGTGGTTGGACAGCTAAGTTTAGCTGCTTATGGAAACTTAATTGAATTTACTGTTCACAATTGGATGCATATGAGATGGGCAAATGTTTCCTTTAATCCACTTACAAACAAACCTGAAGTTCGAAACAGTTTTGACATTGATAGCAAATGGGATGATTTAAAGTATGATTATTTAGGAGACTTCCATAGTTCCCACGTAAACCCTATTTTTTGGAAACTACACGGATGGGTTGACGATTGTGTCGAATTTTGGTTTGAAACACAAGAGAAGGTTAGGTCTGGGGTTGTTAAACGAAAAAATGTGAGAGGAATTGACTGGTTTGAAAAAGGGGATTGGGTAATAAAAGACAATCCATTTGATTGGCCAAATGCTGAACACCACGACCACGGACATCATCACGGACACGAAATAAAAGACCTTGAAAAAGCAATGTCAATTTTAGAAAATGCTGATAGACGAATACAACAAGCAAGCGTTTCTATTAGTGCATTCTCTAGGAAATCAGAAGTAAATTTGCCATCCTTGCTTCGATTTAGTATGAATCTGGAATAAAAAACATCTGCTAATCGAGTAGGCGGCTCCGCCAGAAACTGACGGAGTGCGCCTCTCACACCACCGAGCGTACGGGTCACGTACTCGGCGGTTCGCAAAGAGATGGGTTAAGTTGTAAATGTAATTCAGTTAAGGAAACATATCCTCTTTTCTTCAAGCGTTGTAAAGTAATGGTAGTGCCTAAAATAGGACTTTGTGCTATTGCCCAACC
>DATGMT010000077.1:0-3819 GCA_035307265.1 Aequorivita sp. | reverse complement strand
AACATTTGAAAGCTCATACTATTAATGCCTTTTAAATATTAATTTCCTGTTTTATTATTTTTAAATTAACTTGAGAATAATAAAGAGTTTAAGAATACGCAGAATTTAGAATGATAACTAGAGTAAAATCATGGCTGTCAGAACCTTATTCTAAATTTAACGCTTGAAAATATTCAGAGAAAAGCAATAATGGACGATTTAAATACGACAAATCAAGAGTCAAGAAGCCCTAATCTTAGAGATCAAATTTTACAATATTTACGCTATTGGTCGTGGTTTTTACTAACTGTAATACTAGCTTTAGGAGTAGCAACGGTATATTTGAGATATGCAACTACTGTGTTTTCTACAAAAGCTACCATACTTATAAAAGATGAAAAAAACAGCGCGCTTTCCGAAATGGCCGCTTTTCAGGATCTTGGTTTAACTGGAAGCATGGGACCTAGTGGATTTGAAAACGAACTTCAAATCCTAAAGTCTAAAAGCTTAACTGAAAGAGTAGTTAAAGAACTTGACTTAAATATTCAATACTTCTCCGAGGGAAAACTAAAAGCATTTGAGTTGTTTGGAAATATCCCTTTCCAAGTTACACTTCTAACAAATGAAGACTCTCTAAGAGCACCAATTCCTCCATTTTATGTTTTACCAATCTCAGATGACTCTTTTGAATTATGGGAAGAAGATAGCAATTCTAAAAATACGTATAGCTATGGCGAAAACATATCTCTGACTTCAGGAGAAATTATGATTTCTCCAAACTTAAAGTATCAGTCACATAGAGGAAGTCTTCATGAATCTCCTATTAAAGTACGTGTGCGAAGTATTCTCGGAGTAGTCGAAGCGTATCAAAGATCTATACAAGTTGAACAAGTTTCAAAACTAACGAGTGTTATCCGCTTGTCGATTAACTCTGCCAACTATAAAAAATCGGAAGCAATCTTAAATGAACTTATTTACCAATACAATAAAGACGCTAAAGAAGACCGTAATATGGTGTCTAAAAATACAGCTAACTTTATTGATGGTAGATTAGAAATAATTTCTGAAGAACTTGACTCTGTGGAAACTGGACGTGTTGAATTCCAACAGTCAAATAAACTCACAAACATCGCGGTCGAAGGACAAATATTTCTTCAAAATGAAAGTGAATTTGCAAAACGTACAGTAGAGGTTGAAACGAAACTTGAGTTGATTAATACAATAATCGACTATGTGAAAAGTGGAAGAGAATCAGATTTACTTCCAACGAATTTAGGAGTTGAAGGTGAAGCGGCACTTACGGCATACAATCAGGCGGTTCTAGAGCGTAAAAGATTGCTTAGAGGCTCTACCGAAAAAAACCCTGCGGTTGTTGATTTGGATGCTCAAATAAGTGATCTTAGGTCTACTGTTTTAGAAGGACTTAACAATGCAAAAAGGTCTCTGGAAATTCAAAGAGATGACTTGAGCGCACAAGAAGCTAGATTGGATTCTAAAATATCATCCATTCCTCCTAAAGAAAAAATATTTAGAAATATAATTAGACAGCAAGAAATTAAGGAAACTCTGTACCTATATCTGTTGCAAAAAAGAGAGGAAAATGCTATTACAATGGCAGTGACTACTCCAAAAGCAAAGGTGGTAGACTATGCATATACTTCAAGAGTTCCTATATCTCCGAAAAGACAAATCATCTATCAGGCTGCCTTTGTATTAGGTTTGCTGGTTCCTTTCTCTGTTATTTATTTGAAAAACCTTCTCGATAACAAAATTCGAAGTAAATATATAATTGAAAAACGAGTAAAAGATAATCCAGTGATAGGGGAAATTCCTAAACTAGATAAAAATGCAGCTCACTTAGTTCAAAAAAATGATCGTTCTCTTTTAGCTGAATCTTTTAGACTTTTGACAACCAACCTGCAATACCTTTTTATAGGGAATTCAATGGAAAATAAAAAGGGTAAAACTATTTTTGTGACTTCTACAATAAAAGGGGAAGGGAAGACATTTACTGCTGTTAACTTAGCATTAACTATCGCTGATTCTGGTGCTAAAGTGGTGTTGGTTGGAGCAGATATTAGAAACCCTCAGTTGCAACGATACACCTTAGAAGGTCATAAGAAAAGGGGATTTGTTGAATATTTGATACATAAAGATAGTAACTATCAAGAGTACTTAATCCAATCTGATATTCTTGAAAACCTAGAGATAATGTTCTCTGGAACTATTCCTCCTAACCCCGCAAAGCTTTTGATTCAACCAAGAGTGGAACAGCTTTTTAAAGAGTTGAGAGAAGAATTTGACTACATCGTGGTTGATACCGCACCTTCGATGATTGTTACAGACACTTTCTTGATTAACAAGTATACCGATGTTACATTGTTTGTAATGCGCGCTGGGTACACAGATACAAATCTTATCGACTTTGCAGTTGATAGCATAAACTCCAAAAAACTCAAAAACGTTGGTTTCGTTCTAAATGATGTCGACTATAAGAAAATTGGGTATGGGAATAGATATGAATACTACTACGTTAAGGAAGAAACATGGTGGGAGAAATTCAAGACTAAGTTTTAATTAATCCATTATGCCTGATAAAAGCATTAGGGTTACTTAAGAATATCAATCCTTTAAAAAGTTTAATTTACCGTGACCGTGCTTTTTACCTCCCTTTGAGATTTAGAAACTAAGAAGCACGCATCATACTGCTAAGTACACAGTAAACTAGTATGTGTTCTGTACCCTAGAAGCGAAGCGGTCTTATGTCTTTGTCAGATACGACTAATTCTGAAGCCATAAGCATAAGCAGAAAGCGATAAATTCTACTCATCAGCTTCTTTCTTACTAGAAAACAGAAAGCCTAAGGGAAGCCAAATAAATAGAAATAAAAACTTCCCAGTGATAAAACCAAATATAGTTATCGCTGCCGCTATAAGCATTAATGCAATTTTATACCCCGACTTCATAAAAGACCTCTATCTAGTAAATGAGAAGCTACTAATCATTTCCATATATCAATTCGAGGAAGTCTTCTTTTGGTAGGTCGCCAAAATAATCCATTACTTCAATTTCTGAAAGGGCTTCTGATATGTCTTCTTTTTCATAGCGTACTCCCTTTAAAAGACTTTCAATATTCTCTACAGGTTCTTTGCCAAAAAAGTCCCCAAAGATTTTGAAATCCTCAATATGTCCCTTTTCTACAAAAATTCGAATGTCAACTTCGCCAACAGAAAAACGCTTCGTACGCTGTATATTAAACTTAGGAGACCTTCCAAAATTCCAGTCCCAAGTGTCGTATTTTTCCTTCTTTAAATTGTGAACTCCTTCCCATTCTTCAGCTGTTAAACGATACGTTTCGAAAGGCTCACTCGCATCGTTTAATCCTTCTAATAATAAACTTCGGAAACTCTCAATAGACAATGGCTCTTTTAAAAATTCTGAAATATTTGCAACCCGACTTCGTACAGATTTATGTCCTTTTGATTGTATTTTACTCATTTTTACATTAAGAGCATTGGCAACTTCACCTAAATCGGTGTCGAGTAGGAGTGTGCCATGACTAACCATCCGCTTTCCTGTAGAAAACTGAGCCGTACCCGATATTTTTTTATCATCTACTTCAATATCATTCCTGCCTTTGAGCTCTGCATCGAGTCCTAAAGTTTTTAAAACCTTAATCACAGGTGCTGTAAACTTTTTGAAATTATTTAAACTCTTAACATCGTGATTGGTTAGAAAACTGAAATTTAAATTTCCGAAATCGTGATAAACAGCACCACCTCCAGATATGCGTCGAACAACGTGAATATTGTTTTCTTTTACATAGTCAATATTAACCTC
>DATGMT010000076.1:0-4502 GCA_035307265.1 Aequorivita sp. | reverse complement strand
GAAATTATTTAAACTCTTAACATCGTGATTGGTTAGAAAACTGAAATTTAAATTTCCGAAATCGTGATAAACAGCACCACCTCCAGATATGCGTCGAACAACGTGAATATTGTTTTCTTTTACATAGTCAATATTAACCTCTTCCAAAGTGTTCTGATTCCGGCCGATTATAATAGAGGGCTCGTTGATGTAAAATAATAAATAGTCAGTATCTCCACTAAAATTTCGCAATGCATATTCTTCCAAAGCTAAGTTTAACTTCGGATTGGTAATTCCTTCATTTTCTATAAAAATCATGGCTGTTTTATTTTATACAAAGATAAAAAAACACAAAGGTTAAATGCACCTTCACCTAATACAATTAAATTGTTATAAACTACTTAAACCATCTCAAAGTGCTTTTAATCACCATGCATTATTGGATTGTCACCAAAAAAAAATGGCCTCCAAAAGGAAGCCACTTTCTAATTCTGCACTCGCAAAATTTATTTTATCTCGAGCAATTCGAGTTCAAAGGTCAAATCTTGTCCAGCCAAGGGATGATTGGCATCTACAATTATAAAGTCGTCTTTTACATCTGCTACTCGAAGCTGACGCTCAGTTCCATCAGGGTTTTTGGATACAAGACCCATTCCCACTTCTGGCTTTATTTCTTGAGGTAGATTCTCGTTTGGTATTTTTTGAAAGAGTTCCTTCTGCACGTCACCGTATGCTTCTTCTTTTGGAATAGTAATAGTCTTCTTTTCGTTGACCTTCATGTTTACTAATCCTTTTTCAAAACCTGGAATTAAACGTCCTTCCCCAAGAGTTACTTCTAACGGCTCGCGCTGAAGAGAACTGTCGAATACTTGTCCGTCATTGAGTTTCCCAGTGTAGTGAAGTTTTACGGTTTCATTTCCTGTTACTTGATTCATAAGTTTGATTTTTTTCAATTTTTAATCAATATTGAAGCAAAACTAAGGGTTTGAATTGCCAATACCATAGAAAACCACTAAAAATCTGACGAAATAGAAATGTTTAACAAATATTTATTAATTGAAAAAGATGTATTCAATTTCCTGTTTTAGCCAATTTTAAATAGAACTGTCGCCTAAATATGCCATTTCTTTTAAACTCTGCTTGGAAAGAACCTTCTCCAAAACACCATTTTTAAGTAGGTAGTTTCTGTCTGTAACTCCCAAAACATCTTCAAAATAATGGTCGGTGATTAATATGCCTTTCGAGCTTTTGAGTTTATTTAAAAGAATTTTAATTCTGTCTTTATACAGGGGGTCTAACATTGAAAATGGCTCGTCGAGCATTAAAAACGGACGATCAAGATTTGCCAACAGGAGCACTTCAAGATACCTCACTTGCCCTAAAGAAAGACTCCCTACGCTTTTAGAACTGATGTTTGCAATCATCGAATCGTAAAAAATGGCATCTTGCTTCTTTTCCTCTGAAAAATATATTGGGATAAGATCTCTAACTTTTATGTTCTTAGGAATAAAAGGATGCTGTGGAAGATAGGAGAGGTGTTTAGTAGTAAAATTCTTAATGGAGACCCCGTTAACAGACATCTCAATTGTGTCTGCAGACATGGTTCCAAATAGCATCTTTAACAAAGTGGATTTCCCACAACCATTTCTTCCGAATATTCCTATGATTTCTCCTGTTTCAAAAGAAAAGGAAACTTCGTTCAAAATCTTTCGTTTCCCAAAATGTTTTGATGCGCTATGTAATTTGAATATCGCCAAATATAAAACTTATAAAAATCAAGAGTATTGAAAAGATGGGCACTCCCACCAAAATATTTATAACAATTGAACCTAAAATGAGTCGCTTTTTGGTAAGACCAAGATTGTAATAAAAATAATACTGATCATTGTAAAAAAACCGAAACCCTAAGAATCCGAAGAATAACCCAAGAGTGGCAAACAACACAAAACCCCAAGCTATGCCTACATATATCACACCTAAAATAGAAAATATCGCTATAAAAGGAAAGATAGATTTATAAAATTGCCAATAGGCACGTATATGCATATATTACTGATTTGAGACGTTCTTTGAGTAAACATAAAAGTCTTTTTTAATCTCAACCGATTCGATCGGTTTGGAAACCTTTTTAATTTTCCATTCCCCTGTAGGTTTTAGCCATACTTCTTTTCCATTGATCAATGCGATAATGGGCATGTCAAAATTGTCTAAAATGTCGATATACCGATATTTTAATTCGCTTCCTTCAACTAGATATTCTAATTTAGGTATTAGGGTAGTGCGTAAATATTGATCCCAAAATACAGATAGATCTTTCTTCATTTTCTTGCCGATATATGCTTCCACTTGCTGACTACTAACTATCTGATGACGAAAATCTACGTTTAAACCGCGAAGTATTTTACGCCATTTTTTGTCGTTGTCAACCAACTGACGAAGCGTGTGAAGAATGTTTGCACCCTTGTAATATATGTCGTTACTACCGCGTTTACTCATATGGTAAATGCCTATCATTGGGACGTCGTTTAGAATATTTCGTCTCAGTCCAATAACATATTCTGAAGATGCTTGCCTACCATAAAAATAATCCAGAAATAAACTTTCAGCATAACACGTAAACCCTTCGTGAATCCACATGTCTGCTACATCGCTATTGGTGATATTGTTCGCAAACCATTCGTGAGCGCTTTCGTGGACTAATATAAAATCAAATTTTAAGCCCCAACCACTCCCTGAGAGGTCATTGCCTAAATACCCGTTTTCAAATTTATTGCCATAGGTTACACTGCTTTGGTGCTCCATCCCTAGATAAGGTACCTCCACGAGCTTAAATCCATCTTCGTAAAAAGGGTAGGGGCCATACCAATACTCAAAGGCCTCCATCATCAAAGGTGCCTGCTTAAATTGTTTCCTTGCTCTTGCTTCATTTTCGCGCAGAACATAATAGTCCATGTATAAATCGCCTTTTTCACCTTTATACGTTTCTCCAAAATGAATGTAATCTCCAATGCTAACATTAACTCCATAGGCGTTGATGGGGTTGATAACCTCCCAAACCCAGGTCTTACTCGTTTTATTTTCAATAACTTCTTTTAATCTCCCATTGCTGATATCCATGAGGTCCTTTGGAGCGGTTACTGAAACTCTCATCCCGTTATCGGGCTCTTCTGTTGGGTGATCTTTTAGAGGCCACCAAACACTAGCACCAATTCCTTGATTTGAATTGGCTATAAAGTCGTTTCCATTCGTGTCTTTAGTCCACGTAAAACCACCATCCCACGGAGGACGTCTAGCCACTATTGGCTTTCCCGAAAAATAGATGGTTATCTGGTTTTCAGTTCCTTTTTGCTGCTCTTTTTGAAGGTTCAAAAAATGTGCATTCCCATCGCTTGAAAATAAAACCTCTTTCCCATCCTGAAAAATACTGTCAATTTTCATTGGCGCCTGAAGATCAATTTGCATAACTCGATGCGGTTCCAGTACTTTATAAGTAATTGTATTACTGCCTGATAAATGCTTTTGAGAAGGATTAACAGTGACCTTTAAGTCGTAATAAGTCACATTCCACCATGCTCGCTCGGGCGTAATACTTCCTCTAAGAGTATCAGCTCGAGTAAAACTTTCTTGTGAAAATGAACAAAGAGAAATACTTAGAAATAAAAAAAATAAAAGAGTTCTCATCAATAGGGAATTTAGAATAAAAGTATCAATATAAATTGAAAAGATGATAGACCTCGCAAAAAGGTATAATAAATTTTCACTATTGTCCGATTAAAATACTATAAAACCCTGTGTAACCAGAGAGAACGAGAACTTAAAATTTATGAAGAGAAACCTTGCCTTTTATGTTCACCACTGAGGTTTTATAGCTAGAAAGAATGCTTAATCAAATTAACTTGATTGTCAGGATGCTAAAGGATAAGTGTTGTGGCTTATGTCTATTTACGTCTTAAATCTTAGCAAAACACAACTAATAAATTTTAAGATGAACCTTCTAATATAAACTGTGGATTATTGATTTATTTATTGGTAGAGTGCGGTCGTTCATCTGAGCTGCCTGAATAAGGTTGTCTTTGTTAGGCTTAATCAAGTTCTCAGTAGCTGTTGGAATTTAAGTGAACATTCCCAATCGTTATTTGGTTTTCAATTTCAATCCCCGTAGAAAACCCAAAAACTCAAATGACACTCGTCCCATCTCCAGTCTCCCGTCTCACCTCTCCCGTCTCACCACTCCATAGATACTCCATGGATACTCCATGGATGCACCATAGTAAGTCCAGGGTAAGTCCGGAGTAAGTTCGGGGTAAGTCTGGGTCTATCTTGGAAAAATGAGACTTTGTATTGCATTAAATTTTATGCCCACTACTCTTGCTCTAGATATTGTATCAAAATGAAAGGGTAATAGTATCAAAATCTAATGATTTTGAAGAAGGGAAATGTTTGCTAATATACAATATTACAACCCAGAAGTCAAGTATAGGATAATGAATTTTAGAGTAAACTTTCTATCATAACTGTACGTT
>DATGMT010000075.1:0-5531 GCA_035307265.1 Aequorivita sp. | reverse complement strand
CCAAAAGAAGAAGTTAAAGCACTTAGCTTTGAAGAAAAAATGAAGTTCGGTAAAGACAGGTATATGGCCACATGCGTTGCTTGTCATCAAGCCGACGGTAAAGGGATTGAAGGTGCTTTCCCCCCACTTGCCAATGCAGACTATTTAAATGCTGACGTAGATCGAGCCATCGATATTGTATTGCATGGTTTAAGTGGTGAAATTACAGTTAATGGAAAAAAATATAATAGCGTAATGACTGCTCAAGCTCTTAATGACGAAGACGTTGCAAACGTGCTTACATATGTTTATAATAGCTGGGGAAACAACAAAACAGAAGTTACTCCTGAAATGGTTGATGCTGTTAGAAATAGATAAGAAATTGTTGAAATTAAAGTTTTATAGCACTGCCCTCTTCTTGATCCTTTCATTGTTTTGTGAGGTAACAGCCCAAAATGATAAAATGGTTATAGTTGAAGGCGGTGTTTATTTACCGCTATACGGTGCGAAAGATCAACTCGTGAGTGTTGATTCTTTTTTAATGGACGTACTACCTGTTACAAATGCAGACTATTTAAAGTTTGTTCAAGAAAACCCAGCGTGGAAAAAGAGCAACATTAAAAGACTCTTCGCCGATGAAAGTTATCTAGCAAAATGGAATGACGACGTGACCTTTAGTGGTCTCCCAAATGCTCCTGTTACTAATATTTCTTGGTTTGCTGCAAAAAAATATTGTGAATGCCAAGGAAAAAGATTACCTACAGTAGATGAATGGGAGTTTGCTGCAATGGCAAATCAAGATGTGCCCGACGCTAGAAAAATTGAATCCTATAATCAATACATCTTAAGTTGGTATGAAACACCAAGGACCTATAACTTACCAGTTGGTTCATCCTATAAAAATTACTGGGGAATATATGATCTACATGGATTAGTTTGGGAATGGACACAAGACTTCAATTCAGTGTTGATATCAGGAGAATCACGAAAAGACGGCGATAAAGACTCTAAATTGTTTTGCGGGAGCGAGTCTATAAATGCTTCAGATTTAATGAACTATGCTGCTTTTATGCGTTTTGCTTTTCGCGGAAGCATGAAAGCTAGATATAGCACACAAAACTTAGGTTTTAGATGCGTTAAGGATATAAAAAAATAAATATGATTCATAAAATTAAATATATACTGATTGCAATTGCAATGATTACAATTTCTTGTAAAGATGCCTCAAAAGAAAGCCCGATTAAAGACGACGTACATGAGATGAGTGCTTCTGAAAGCTCTGTTATTTCAGATATGTCTATCTATAATCTACCTTCAAACTGGACTACACAAGAAGGGAAAGATATTGAGTTAAAGGAATTGCAAGGAAAAGTTTTAGCAATGGTCATGATCTACACTTCTTGTCAAGCAGCTTGTCCAAGATTGGTAGCCGATATGCGAAATATAGAGAAACAAATTCCAGAAGATAAGAAAGGAAACGTTCAGTATGTTTTTGTAAGTATAGATCCAATAACAGATACTCCAGAGCGTTTGGCAGATTTTGCTAAAGAAAATCAAATGGAAGATGATAAATGGTTGTTTCTGCGAGGCACCGAAGAAGACACACGTGAATTTGCAGCAGTATTGGCTGTTAATTATAAAAGGATATCCCCAATGGATTTCTCACACTCAAACATAATTAGTGTTTTCAATCAAGGTGGAGAACTTGTTCATCAACAAGAAGGGCTTGGCGTAAACAACAAAGAAACAGTAGAGGCTATTATTAATTTAGCCAAATAAGTTTATTGTATTTTCGCAAAAAGAAAAGAATAGATGTTTTTAAAGCATCTATTCTTTTTATTTTTAAGTGCTAGTCTATTTCCTCATAAAGGAAAGCTTTCTATACTGAAGCTTCATGAGGTCATATTACTTTCCATCAAAGATCGATACAAAGCAGCAAGTAACACTCAATATTTCTTTACAAATCTTCTTCAGGAGAAGTTGTGTCGCCATCTTTCTTCTTCTTACCACTAAATACAAAACCTAGTACAACAACAGTAAGTGCAATACAAACGAGTGCAAAAATTACAATTAGAGCAGTTCCCATGCCCCAGTCTACAAGTGGAATTAAATTGACCATAACTTAAATATTTTATTGATTATTGATTGGTTTATTATCGAGAGGCATTGAATGACATTCATAGTCGGCTCCAACAGTTTCTGTAACAGGTTTTGGTGACACATAAGGGATTCCGAGTCCTAATCCACGTACTATAAACAAACATGCAATAACAACTATAAAAATTGGAATAGCTCTTCTAATGCGCTGACGTACTTGAGCGTTTAAAAAGTTTCCCAAATAAATAGCTGAAGTCATTAACGGAATAGTACCCAATCCAAAAACAGCCATATATAAACTACCTTGCCATGCATTTCCAGCAGCAATTGCCCCAAAAATTGCCATATAAACAAGTCCGCATGGAAGAAACCCATTTAGAAAACCTATAGTTAAAAAAGTATCTGGAGTTTTTTTCTTCAGCTCTTTTCCTAAAGCAGATTTCACTTTAGATATAATTTTATAGACAGGTTTAGAGAAATTGTATTTATTAAAAGTTTTTTGTGGAATAAAAACAACCAACAACATTAATATTCCGATGCCAATAGACAACTGTTGT
The DNA here is from genome assembly GCA_035307265.1 of Aequorivita sp. Taxonomy (GTDB): domain Bacteria; phylum Bacteroidota; class Bacteroidia; order Flavobacteriales; family Flavobacteriaceae; genus Aequorivita. Next base: position 2,898 of record DATGMT010000075.1, on the reverse strand, counting down.
TGAAAGCCAAAGAGATTCAAGCTCTTCCCTACTAGTCCAAAAAGTAATCCTAGTATAGAGTAGGAAAAAACCCGTCCTAAATGATATAAAGATATTTGACTAATCTTTTTCACTTGATTAGTTCTATCTACCGGCAACATAAAAGCAATAGGACCGCACATTCCCACGCAGTGGAAACTACCTAATAATCCAAATACAAGGGCGGTTAAAAGCATTTTGTGATATTTTCAAGCAATTAAGAAAGCGAATTAAGCTTCACCTTCATTAGACATAACTATCAGGTTATAATCTAATACACAATTTCTTGTTTAAACAAATAGTCCTTTCCATCGTATTTCCAATTTACGATAGTGTTCCATCTTCCTGAAACCATTTTATCATTCGGAATGAGAAGCTCTGAATTGGTTAGTTTAATAGGTACTTCAAAATCCAAACCTTTGTTTGAAGGTCTATACATTGATACTGTTCCTGTTATTTTTGACGGCTCTATATCAGAAGGAAAGGTGATTAGCCATCCTTCATTTGTTTTTTTACCTTTTACATTACTAGTTAAAGAAAAGCTGTTTTTTTCGGCATCTAACTCTTGTTGATAGACCATTTCTCGTTTATAATACTCCTCTACAACCAAGTCGTAATCTAGCTCTTTATCTGTCATGATTTGTATAACGAAATACATTATAAAACCAATGAAAAGAACCATTCCTATCACCAATCCTGTGCCCCAATTAATTTTCATTTTCTATATCTTAAATTGGATTACTCCAAATAATATTTATGATTTTCAATATTTCATTTACCTATAAGATCGTGGACCTAGGAAGGTTGCCCTAGTTGTTTCTATTAACTGATCACCACTATACACCTCTATTACGATGTCATTTTTATCTCCAGAGAGTACTGCACTATTTATTTCAACAAATAGAGTTCCCTCTGCCAAGCCTTGAGCAGGAACAATAATTTCTCCTTGCTTTACAGTGTGAATATTCCCTTTTGGAGATTTCAATCTAAATTGAATATCTGCTTTTTCTATTGTTGTTTTATTCAGAAGTTTATAGGTGAATACGTTACTGATAATATTGTCATCCTTATGCTCATATAATTGACCTGGAAGGCGTAAAATACTTGCTTCTACATCACTTCTTAAAAATAGTAACCCTACCAATACTCCTATTAATATAACTAGAACAGCAGTATATCCTTTAAGTCGCGGAGTAAACTTAAATGGTGCTTTTTTCTCAATATTTTCTTCACTTGCATACCTAATTAAGCCTGTTGGCAAGTTAACTGCTTCCATCATAGCATCGCAAGCATCCATACAAGCTGTACAGTTGATACATTCTAGCTGTGTTCCATTTCTAATGTCTATCCCTGTTGGGCAAACGTGCACACACTGAAAACAGTCTATACAATCGCCTTTTCCTGACGCCTCTCTATCTTCATTTTTTCTAAATTTTGCTCTCCCTTTTTCTTTTTCACCCCGTTTATGATCATAAGCTACAACAATAGACTTATTGTCTAAGAGCACTCCTTGCAGTCTTCCGTAAGGACAAGCAATAACGCAAACCTGCTCACGGAACCATGCGAAAATAAAATAGAAAACTCCTGTGAATATTAAGAGAGAGATAAGTGTGCTTATATGTTCTATTGGGCCTTCTCCTATGTATCGTAGCAACCGGTCGCTACCAATTAGATAGGCGAGAAATACATTTGCTATTATAAAGGAGATAAGAAAGAATACAATCCATTTTAAAACTCGTTTTCTAATTTTCTCTGCATTCCAAGGTTGTTTATCTAAGCGAATTTGAGCTCCACGATCTCCATCAATCCAATATTCCACACGACGAAAAACCATTTCCATGAATATAGTTTGTGGACAGATCCATCCACAGAAGATACGTCCGAAGGCCGCTGTAAAGAACACAATGAAAACTACTCCAATAATCATCATGATCACAAAAATGTAGAAATCTTGTGGCCAAAATGGATACCCTAAAATATTGAAGCGTCGCTCCAATACGTTAAAAAGCATTAGCTGATTGCCATTAATTTTTATAAATGGTGAAACGATTAGAACAATAAGTAACAAATAGCTTACATACTTTCTATACTCATAGAATTTGCCTACTGGCTTCTTAGGAAATACCCACTTTCTTTTTCCCTCTTCAGTTAGCGTACCTATACTGTCTCTAAACTTTTCGTCTTCTGGAGTTTCCAATTTTTTTCACTTTAAATTAACAGCTATACTGAGTATTGAAATGTGCTATTTAAATTTAAATAGCACATTTCTGTTTTTCACTTTAAATCTGTGATAGATTCGAGGATCTTCACAAATAAAATAGATTGCTATTCTGCACTACTTACAGACTCGTCTGTGCCTACCCATAAATCTCCTTCGGCCTCTTTTGCTCCAGGTGGGTTGGTTCCAATCAAAGTCATTACGTAGCTGGATACTTGAGCAATTTCAGATGGTTTCAGATCTGTTTTCCATGGAATCATACCCTTTCCTGGTCTTCCTCCTTCACTAATGGTGTTGTATATATTTTTAATACCTCCACCTAAAATCCAGTAATCATCTGTTAGGTTTGGTCCAATACCTCCACCTCCATCATCTTTGTGACAAGCCACACAGTTTGCTACATAGATAGCTTTTCCTGCTGCCAAATCACTTTCATCTGTAAGCATTTCAACACTTTCAGCATCAATTAGATCCTTATTGTTTTTCTTGTATTCTTCTATTGCAGCTTCGGCATGAGCTACTTCAATTTCATATTCTTGAGTTTGATTAACTCCATCAAAAACATGATAGCGAAGCATATATACTACAGCAAACACTATCGTGGCGTAGAACAGATAGATCCACCATGGCGGCAAGTTATTATCTAGCTCGCGAATACCATC
>DATGMT010000074.1:0-11451 GCA_035307265.1 Aequorivita sp. | reverse complement strand
CTCTTCTTTAATCATTGGTTTTCCAATAGCTATTGGAATGCCTACAGATTCAGCAGTTATGGGTTTTGTTGATGGAATTAAATTAATGTCTGTCCCTAAGTATCCAGTCAGTCCACGTCTTATTGTTACTGTTGCTAATTGGTTCATCTTCTCATCTAATTCTATTATTATTTTCCGATTAGATACTTGTTCCTCCTGAATAATAACAGTGGCTTCTTGAAGGTGAACTGCAGAAATAGATAGCGTATCGCCAAGCGAAACAGCAATCTTAAACTCTCCCTGCGAATCTGTTATAACTCCTTGTTGGGTGTTGCGATTATATATGTTTATGCCTTCAACGTCTACATTTTCTAGGCTATATACTTTTCCATCAATAGGAAGTTTTTGAGCATTCAAACCAGTATATAGAAGAACAAAAAACCACAGTATAAAATACTTAGGTTTTAATAAGGGCGTAGAGTCAATTGTCATATGGAGTATGTAACACACGTTTATTGCTTGTTTCCAAATGTATAGTTTTATTAAAAGATAATTGCCGCTTTCTATGCCACTTTATAAAGTTATTTATTTGATGCATTTTTTGAAAAACTATAGAAAGTTATTTTGAGTTTTTATTGTTAGAATAGAGAGAAGAGAGTAGAGAGAAGAGAGCAGAGAGCAGAGAGTAGAGACTAAAAACTACAGATTAAAATCTTCTGTTCGTCTATGATATAGGTTGACCACTTAACGAGTGAAAATCTATGAAAGCAACTGCCCGAAAGGCCTTTTATCATAGTTTATGGGAATCGATAAATTTCAAGTAGGCAACAGCAGTTCTTTATTTCAAACTTTTAGATGAAAGTATAAAGGTTGAAATATGAGTAGTGAATTTACATTGACAAAAAGTTTTGGGATGATAGGTTTAAATGTGGTTTACTTGATTGAAAAATAGCTTTACTTCTTCTTCAAATACTTCAATAGGAATTCTGTGTGCTAGATTATAACGGGAGTGTAGGGTGAAATTAGAAAGGGTTTTGAAGTTTTCACTTAAAAATCTTAAAGTGTCTTTAGCAAACACAACGTCGTCTTTACCTCCTAGAACAAGTTGTTTAAAACACATTGAAATGTTTTTCAATTCGGGTTCATGTTGTTCGACTGATCGAGAAGCTAATGCAGGATTAAAGAGTAGAGCAGGGGTTTGTAGGGCATTAGAAACATGAAACCCAGCAAACCCTCCCATGCTACTGCCCATTACGATGTCTATGTTTTGGTCTTTAAATTTTTCGACTAAATAGTCAATGCTATTTTTATTGGAACGGTAGTCTATTGAGGGGGCTAATACCAAACCATAATTTTCTAAAACGGCTCTTTTTTCATTGTTAAGACTTCCATCTAAGCCGTGTATATACAAAATTGTCATCGGAGTATTTTTTGAGATTCTTTTAATATCAGTTAAATCTAGCTATGACTTAAGGTTGCTTTGTTTGTAAGGTTATGACTATCTATTTTAGGTTTAATAAAATTTAAAAGTTCACTACCTTAATAGTTAAAACAGAGCTGTTACAAATTTTTAATCCACTGCTTAGGTTTTACATCACAAGATGTATCAATACAGAGGTTGGAACTTTTCCAGTAATGGTGTAGATCACTTTGTTATAATCTCCTTTTCCTTGTCGTAGGTATTTTCCGTCCCAAGTATAAAGAACCGTGTTGTAGTCTCCCTTCCCTTGTCGGATATACTTTCCATCCCATGAGTATAAAACAGTGTTGTAATCTCCCTTGCCTTTTCTTAAGTATTTTCCATCCCAAGTAGTGATTACGGTATTATAGTTTCCTTTTCCTTGCCGGATGTACTTATTGTCCCAGGTGAGTAAAACGTCGTTATAGACGCCTTTTCCTTGTCTTAAGTACTTTCCGTCCCATGTGTATAAAACCGTGTTATAGTCTCCCTTTCCTTCGCGTATAAAGGTTTGTCCAGAAAGGCTTAGGGAGAACAGAAGGATCGTATAAAAAGACAAGGTTTTCATGCTTTAAAGTATTTTAGTCGTTTCAGACAACAACCAAACACTTATTTTTCAATTCGACTAACCACTTATGAAGAAATTAAAACCAACTTCAATGCGAGGTTTCTCAAAATGAAATTGCTTTAAGCTCTCGTTCTCTTTGGTTAAACAAGGGTTTGTAATATTTTAATCTGACAACAGTGTTATTTTTTAATCAATCTATAGGCGCTTTCTTCTCCATTATGTTTCAGAGTAACCAAATATACTCCAGAAGAAATACTCTTGTTAATTGAAACACTAATAGTATTGGATTTGCAGTTGAATGTATCTTCTAGAATCAATCGGCCACTCATATCGCTCATGCTAACTACAACTTGTTTTCCGTCTAGTTTTGGAGCGTTTATGTAGAAGGTGTTATCATTAATTGGGTTAGGGAATAGGCGCACCTCTGACAAAAGACTGTCATCAACTCCAAGTCTTGCTTCGGTTCTGATGGAGAATCGGTTTGTAGCAATACTCAGATCATTTGTTTTATCGATATGAAAAGAATAGATAGTTTCATTTTCTATGGGTGTGCTTGTGCCTGTGAAATGATCGTCTAGGTATAGAATAGCGTCTTCTAAACCATCCATTTTAATTGCTATAGTATATTCAGAATGTCTATATCCGTTACTAAAAATAGGGAAAACTTCGGCAGGTTTAGGCATTTCTCTGTGCTCCAAACTCAGGTAAGTTCCGTCTATATTTCTTCCGAAGTTCTCATTGAAGTTCATCGGCTTTATAGCATCGGCAGGAGTGATTTCACTACTGTGGTTGTCATTAAATATCATTCCGAAGCTATCGTGTGTTGGGCCACCATTATTAAAGTTTTCTGTTGTAAACAACTGTATGCTTAACATGTTATCAGATGATAATCGGGAGTTGGTAGCGTTAGTAGAGGTGAAGTTTCCTGGTGCTTTGTCATTTTCGTTAAAGGTGATTGTAGCTGGTCCTGTTACTGCCACTTGTGCTGCTTGTCCAGGTTGCAGGAATTGGTTGGCTTGAGATCCCGAAGTATTGCCGCCTTCTGGCAGGAAAATTGTTACGTATGAACCGTGATCTCCCAGGCTTGGGTCGTAGACATATAAATAATTGGAGTTTATATTTGATGCCTCAGAAAATACGCTGTTAATATCTACAGTGCTTTGATACGGATTTCCGAACATAACTAAATCACCTGAGTTAGCAGAAGCGAAAGTCTGTGTGTTAGCACCAGTGTGAAGTAATCCCGTTGCTCTAAGTGTGGTTTCTCCAGACGCAAGATCATTTGTTAGGTCTATTTCTCTACTCCCTCGAACAAATAATAGGTAGGGTGACCCAGCAACTAGTGTAGTAGCATTGGTATTTGCAACTGCTGAAAACTGTTGATTTTCTACGTCAACAGTAAACATAGATGGATTTCCTGTTATAGTTGCATCAAATCCATTTGCTCCGGAAGAGTTTCCTGTTATATGCGTTCCAAAGCCAGGGTTTGGATTTTGATTTCCAGCTGGAGTGGTATTGGTGTTATTTACACCTTCTTGCCAGTTTGCATGTATGCTTGTTGTAGTTGTTACAGCGCTACTCACCATTCTGTATGAGCGTTTGTTTTGCATATATCGTTGTACGGTTGCATTTCCAGAGATGATTGAAGATTGAGAAACTTCTGCAAGTTCACCGTTTGATGTTGCGTTGCTAACAAATATTAGCTCTCCATCTATGGTTAGGTTTCCATGTAAACTCAGCACATTGTTTATGTTTAAGGTAGCACCATCCATAACTAATAGGTTGGCTACGTCTGTGTCTGCAGTAAGGCTAGCTGTTCCGTTTACAATAGTAATATCATCTGTTTCTGTTGAAACCCCACTTGGATCGCCCGAGGGAAGTAGCCAGCCATTGTCGTAGACATAGCCAGAATATGAAGTTTCTTCAATTGAAACTTCATCGAGGTAAAGGTATCCTTGGTATGTATCGGAATAGGCATTAAACCCAATATAGTAAGTATCTGTTGTACTCACAGTAAATGAAACTGTGTTATATGCAGGAGTACTCCCAGTAATAGAAGGATGATCTGCTAAAATTGTAGTCATCTCACTAGAATGATTCGTAGTGCCATAGGCTACTTTCAGTTTTTCTTCATTTCCGGAGCCTCCATATTTATATGATATTTCATAAATAGTTCCAGCTGTAAGCAATACTTCAGCGGTGTAGATCCAAGCATTTGCAGGTTGGCTAATGCTATATGGGTAACGCGCAAACACGCCGCTAAATCCACTTTGATTTCCTTGCACTAATTGCCAGTTGTTACCTGATCCCGCATTTTCGCGTGTAGTACAATTAGCTCCTGTTTCAAAAGGAAGACTGTAGGGGATAGAGGCTGTTCCACAGAGAGTCGAAAAATTTATAGGGCCAGTTATAACGCTTTCATCATTTACCTCACAAATTGAACGCACGTATGCCTGGTATTCTGTTGAGTGATTAAGATTCATTAATGTAATGGAAGAATTTGGTCCGCTAACAGGAATGCTAGTTCCTTCATTTTGAGGGTTAAACCCTTTTGAACCATATAAAACTTCCCAATTAGTAGCAGAACCATTTTCTGACCAATTTAAATCTACAGAATCTAAGGTTTGATTGTTAGCAGTTAAATTTGTTGGTGCTAAGCAAATATCTGAATCAGCAGGATTGGTTCCAGTAATAGTTAAGTTGAAATTGGTGTTGTTTGGTGGTGGCCAAGTAGAAATAACAATATAGTAGGTTTGACCTTCAGTAACTGGTAAGTTTTGAATAGATAGATCATTTTCTGGCCATACGTGATATCCAACCGTAGAGTTGAAAGGACAGCCCGTGAAAACAAAAAGTCCGCTGTATTCGATTACACCACTAGCTGTAATGTTGATTGAGCCATTAGCTCCTGCAGTATAGGAGAAAACTGCATCGTGTCCATTTAGATAGTTCTTTGGGCTTGTTCCGTCTGTAATCGCTCCGGGGGCTAATGGAGGAAAGTCGGTGTCGTTATAGTTATTTCCAAATGTAGAGGTGTTTCCTGAGTTGTTAAAAGGCATTGCAGAAACTACAATAGGGTTCGTGCATGTGCTTCCAGCAACAGACTGAGCTATTCCTTCCCAAGAAAGAGCGGTTAATATTATAGTTAAGAGTAATAAAGTATTTCTTTTCATGGAAGGCCCATTTTAAGTGTTATTATCGAGAAATTTTAATGTCTATAAGGTATTTTAAAAAGTATTTCTCTTTTGATTTCAATCTAAAAATTTAAGATCAAAAAAGATTGTTTTAAAGGGAACAATCTTTTAAGAATTATTTTTGTGTAAATAGGGGAGTGTCAATCTGCAAAAGTAACAAATATTGAGGAGGTTGGCAAGATTTATATTATAAGGTGTGATATGTAAACACTGGGATTCGTGTGTTGATTTTGAAATGGTTAGTGGGTCGTATATAAGAAAAGAGAGGTGAACAAACGCACCTCTCTTTTTTGATTTATCAGTATTTTAAAATGAATGTATAAAGGAAAAAATTACTGTTTAATTATTTGAAAGCTTTTATTCTCGTCTTTTAATGATAGAGTTACAATATACACTCCGCTATGTACTGTGTTTTTTATATCGATATTTATGCTGCTATCTATAAACGTGTGGGAGTTATTATAGATTTCTCTTCCTAGCATATCATTTATAATTACTGTAGCTGTTTCTCCACTTAGTTTTGGTGCGTGTATAAAGAATGTGTTTTCGACTAGTGGGTTTGGGAATAGGCTTATTCCGGATAACAAGCTATTGTCATCAATGGCTAATCGAGCTTCTGTTCTAATAGAAAAACGGTTTGTTGAGGCGCTCAGGCTGTTGTTAGGATCTACATTGAACGAGTAGATGGTTTCTGCTTCTATTGGAGTACTTGTTCCGGTGAAATGATCATCTAGATAAAGAAGTGTGTTATCCAATCCTTTTATTTGCAATTTAATTGTGTATTCTGAATTAGTATATCCATTGCTGTAGATTGGGAATACTTCAGAAGGTTGAGGCATTGTTCTTTGTTCGATACTCAAGTAGGTTCCGTTGTGATTTCTTCCGAAGTTTTCATTAAAGTTCATTGGCTTTATCGCGTCTGAATTTGTAATGGCATTATCAAAATTATCATTAAAAATAATTCCAAAACCATCGTGAATAGTTCCTCCGTTGTTATAGTTATCAGAAGTGTATAGTTGAACGTTCAACATATTGTCAAACGGAATTTGATTGTTAGATGCACTGGTAGAAGTGATATTTCCTGGAGCCTTGTCATCTTCATTAAAGCTAATAGTAGCAGGGCCTGTTACTGCCACTTGTGCTGCTTGACCTGGTTGTAGGTATTGATTTGCTGTAGAGTTAATAGTGTTATCTCCCGTTGGAAGAATTACTGTTACATAAGATCCGTGGTTTCCTAAACTTGGGTCGTATATATAGTAGTATTGAGTGTTTATATTGGTAGAGCTTGTGAATACTTCATTAATATCAACAGCACTTTGATATGGGTTTCCAAACATTACCATATCACCAGCGCTTGCAGTGTTAAAGCTTTGGCTTGTTGGGCCAGTTAATAATGAGCCAGTTGCACGAAGCACGGTTGAGCCTGCGGCTACGTCATCACCTAAATCAGTAGATCTATCACCTCTAACAAAAAGCAGGTAAGGTTCTCCGGCGTTTAATTTATTGGTATCTGTATTGCTAACAGCCTCAAACATTTGTGAATTTACATTCACAGTAAACATAGAAGGGTTCCCAGTGATAGTTCCATCAAAACCATTCGTTTGGTCTGTAGTACTACCTGTAATGTGGGTTCCAAAACCTGGATTTGGATTGTCGGTATTGCTTGTTGCGCCTTCTTGCCAGTTTTCGTGGATAGAGGTAGTTGTAGTTACGGCGCTACTCACCATTCTATAGGAGCGTTTGTGTTGCATATATTGCTGTACCGTAATATTTCCTGAAATATTTGAGGTGTTTGGAACAGGAGCAAGCTCTCCATTGGTAGTGGCATTACTGATAAAAACTAATTCTCCATTACTACTTATATCTCCATAAATTGTTAAAACACTCTCTATGTTTAATATAGCATTTTCGTTAATGGTTATGTTTTTAGCAAAGGTAGGGGCGTTGAGTGTAGCACTACCATTTTCAATAATTATATTGTCATCTAAAGTAGATACTCCATTTGGGTTTACAGGCGACCAGCTCCCGTTGTTGAACACGTATTCGGTTAGTTCTTTAAGCGAAAAGTCACGAAGGCGAATAGAGCCTGTTCCATCAGTCATTTCAAGTTTAATGCGTCCTTCAGTTCCATTTAGTGCAGAAACGTCAATATCTCTATTGTATGACGTGTAGTTTGATGGTGCGTCAATTTGCTCCAAGAGATCATAAGTTTGTCCGTTGTCATTAGAAACTAAAATCGATAGTTTCTGTCCATTTCCAAGTCCTTCAGTAGACATGCTAAAACTCAAGTTGAGATGCTCTAAAGTAGCGAAGTCGATTTTTGGTGAAACAACATTTCCATTAGCAATATTGAGGTAGTTGCCTTCAGGTTCTTGCAAGTTGGCATCGTCGAATTGAAACCCTATCAATAATGCGTTGTAGAGATCGGTATCTGTTTGAAAGTTGTTTGTGTAGGGAAGTAGAAACGGAGCTCTTTCTGTTGCTCGAATACTAAAACGAGAGCTCGATTTGCTGGCTGGCTCACTATTACTCACTGAAAAATGGTATGGGTGTACGCCTGTGTTGAGCATAAAGCTTTCGCCCGTAAAAGCGTCATCTAAGAAAAACACCATGTGTTCCATAGATTTTACAGTCAGCACTAAAGTATAGTCTGAGTGTCGATAATTATTAGAGAACAACTCATAAACTTCTCCATCTATAGGCATTTCCCTTCTCTCTATGCTTAGGTATCTACCTTCTAGCACTCTAGCAATGTTTTCGTCAAAGTTAAACGGTTTTACAGCATCGCCACTTGTGAAGGCATTGTCATAGGATGGATCAAAGATGATAGCAAAACTATCGTGCATATTGCCACCTGAGTTGTAGTTTTCTCGTTTGTATAACTGACCAATAAACATGTTGTTGGCCATCATAACTTTGTTTGCAAGCTCAGGGCTATTGTCTACATTTGATGGAACGCCCGATGATGCATGTGTTGGAATGCTTATAAAAATTAGGAGTAGTGCAAATGCAAAAAACGTAAAATTACGCATAGGTCATTTTGTTTAGAATTTAAAAATAAGAGTGTCAATCTGCGAAAGTTTATGAGACTAATCTGATTATTAAGGTATTGCTATACAGAAGATTGATAAATTTTGTTCGATTGCTAATAGGCTAAAATAGATTATTTTTTGGTTAAAACTTAGGTTCATTTAAAATATTCGTTTTTGGTAATCAGTATTGCCATAGGGAAGAGATAAGACCGCTTTCAGCTGCAAGAGTCGAGAGTTGAGATTGCTATCAGCGCAAGAGCATGGAGTGTAGACTAAAACGCTGTAAATGTATTTTTTATAGGTAGTTTATTCTTGTTTGTATATCTTCTTGTGTGTCCGAATTATTTACTTAACTTTCCTAAACCAACCAACTAATCATATTCTTCACTATGGATAGATATAGGCAAAAGCTCATCATGTCTTATTTGTTTCTCAATTCTACGCAAGAGAAATTAATAGATCAAATTATCAATGTCGGGATGATGGGAGTTTACAAGGATATTGGCGATACGTTTATGATGGATGATGAATATGTTTTTGAAGTAGTTCAATTTAGGGGTACAAATGATTTCAATTTAAACTTCCTATTAGAAGTTCATGATCAGCTACAAGAATCAATGGACTCTATTATGTCAGAAAACGATATCCGAGACGATGAATTATTGGAGGTGTTGCCCGACTATATTGAAATATACGAGCCTGATTACATGGGGTTTGATTTAGACGATGAGGATTTTGATGATGATTCATTTGAATAAACATCCGCTTATGCTATTTTGTGATTTGTGTAGTTATCTTCTGTAGATTTATAGTGGGTTCTATATAGTATAGTGTTTTTGGTTATGAGTAAATCTTAGCTAAAGAAACAGAATGAGAGTTTTGAAAGCCTTATTAAATCTCTATTATAGCGAGTTTAAAATCTAACTTATTTTTAATACCCCACTATGAAAAAAACTACTTTTCTGCTTGCAGTGTTATCGGCAACACTATTTGTTCAAGCACAACAAACCTCCTTTGAGACTTCTGAAGGCTATACAGCCGGAGAATTGGTTCATAACATTAATGGTTGGGAAAAAACCACAACAGATTCGAACTATTTCTATGTTTCTACCGATAAAGCATCCGATGGAGAAAACTCTTTAAAACTGCTTTACGATCCAAATCACCCTCAAGTTTTTGCGAGCTTAAGTTTTCCGGAAGCACTTCCAGTTGAAGATAACCTCGAGATTTCTTTTGAAGTTTATTTGCCTGGAGACATGGCCACTTTATATTGGAAAATAATGTCAAATGATGCATACGCTGCATATATAATTATTCAGGAGTCGTATGTGTTCCCAGCCAAAGTTACCGTTGTAAACCCAGTGCCAATAGCAATGGCATCTATTAATGTAGGTGAGTTTAACGAAATAAAATTAGTTTTTAACTACACTGAAGAAACCATTACATACTATGCTAACGGAGTTGAAATTCACCAAGGTGAAATTTGGGGTTCTAATGAAGCTATAGATGCGTATGAGTTTGAAGGATTTTTAGAACAAGACACCTATTTTGACAATCTAAAAACTAATGGAGTTTTAAGTGTCGGTAATCTTCAAGAAGTTTCTTTTACACACTTTATTCAAAACGACAATTTGAATTTAGAAAGTCCAGTTAGTATGGAGCAACTTGAAATATATGATACTTTAGGCAAGCTGGTTTTATCTGCAGAATTAGGAAACTCTAAAGAGTCGGTATCTGTTTCTTCTCTAAATTCAGGAATATATGTAGCTCGCTTGAAGGTGAGCAAACAATGGCAATCTTTTAAAATTGTAAAATAGTATTCTGTGTAATAGAGCAAATTATTTTCTTTTTTATAATAATTGAAACTTCAAAACCCTGTAGGTCTACGATTTACAGGGTTTTTTAGTGTTGATTGAGCTACCCAAATGTGTAGATTGTTGATTAGTATGCTTTAACCTTGAGAAAGAGATTAGCCGTTCTTAACGGTTAAAAACGATTACGAAGCAGAAGCTATGTTTTTGAATGAATTTATTATGAATTATTGGTATATGTGTAATAATTTGACGGAATCAGGTATATTTGAATATATAATTTAAATATTAAAGATTCGCACAATTGTGATATATACGCCATAATGTTTTTTATAGTTCGTATATTCATATGTTGTGGGCAATTCAAACAAAACTAAATGCAACCAATATTTCCAAGAAGAAACTGGGCGATAAATAGTCTAATTGAATTTAGACAAGGAGGAGTTATATATGACTTCTGTAAATATTTTGAAGAACCGGGAGATGGTTGGGAAAAAGAACATCTTGAATTTAAAGTCAGTCATTTATTTGAGCTATTCCAAGGACTTAAAGAAGAATTAAACCAGACAATACATACTTCAAACAAGATAACAATAACAACTTACTTCGAGGAGTTAAAGCAAATAATTAGTAGTTGGAATTTAAACAATGTAGACTCTGACGAGATTTTACAAGAAGTTAAAGACTGGAATGAAAAAAAATACAATGATTTTTTAGAAGAAATTGAAAAAAAATCAACCGAATATTTCAACAAGCCTGAAAGAACGAAATACGCCCATTTAGAAGAATATGAAAACACATTTTACAGTCCATTTTCAATGGGTTTGCAAACTACCAAAGTAATTAATAAAAACTTTTTTTGTATCGAAGACAAACCAAAAACTATTGATATTCAATATTTAGACAAATACTTAAAAATACTTAAAAGAGTTACTGACGAGTTCAACTCTTCGATTTCAAAAGAATTAAAGCTATATGACGAGGGAAAAATAATTTCAGACATAAATGCAGAAAAGTCTTTTTACGAAAAGACAATGGAAAAGATAAAAAACAACAAAATTATTGCTGGTATTTTGATTGGTTTTTTAATTTATGGAGGAATATCTGAAACTATAAAGTACACTAAAGAAAATCGAGAAAATCTATTTGGTAATGATGGGCTTTTAAATCAAAAAAAGAAAGACTCAACAACATTAAACAAGAATTCTCAATCGGAATCAGAGAACATACAAGATTCCACGATAAATATTAACGAAGAAAAACTGCCCACAACATTGGTAGCTGATGCACAACCCTAATTTTCGCTCAAAATTCTAAATAATCTAAGCCCATAGAAGCGATTTAAGCCATTTATTTCAATTGGCAGTTTGGGTTACTTGCTAATTTTTTCAGATTTTTAAGTTGCTTA
>DATGMT010000073.1:0-18517 GCA_035307265.1 Aequorivita sp. | reverse complement strand
GCTACTAAGTGAATGGCGTTATTAGCTCCAAAATGGCCTCTGAGTATATTTAGGCGTTTTTCAATGGAGCTTAAGCTATTTGGACTAATCTTCTTTTTTTTAAGCTCTTTGCTTATTTGTTCTTGAGAATAACCTTCAGCAAGCAGATTTAATAATTCAATATCAATATCTAAAATTTCAACCGGTCGCTTGGCTTGAAGATTATGAGCTAGTTCACGAGATATATAAGTGTTTCCGTTATTGACCTCAGTTAGTGCTTCTTCTAATTCGAGTAAACCTCTTCGTCCTTTGGTTACGTATGCGTTTATTTTATAATCATTAATCAAACTACGCACTTTCTCGATTCGATCTTCGATAGAATAGACTATGATTTTTAAATCTGGAAACTCCTCACGAAGTATCTTTATTAGCGCCTCACCAGACTCTATTTTTTGTTTCCTATGATCAGATTTAAAAGAAAGATCCGTGATTAAGAGATCGTACATTTGACCGTCTTTCTTTGCTCTGGTTATTTTTAAGTAAGCATCGTCACAGTATTGAACTTGATGTACATTGTCAATGTGGAGCGTATTCATTATAGTCATCACCCCCTGACTAATAGTGTCAATGTCTTCAGATAATAAAACTTTTTCAAACATGATTAAATAGTTATAGTTGCTAAAAAACCTTTTCGGGGAGAGGAATCAAAATTAATATTTCCTTTCATAGCTTTTATACGGTTTTCCGCATTTTGAAGACCATTTTTGTTTTTTATGTGACAACCCACACCATTATCACGATATTTTATTTGAATTTTACCTCTATTTTGTTCGAAACTTAGCAAGACTTGTGTCGATTCACTGTGTTTCTTCATATTGGTCATTAACTCTTGGAGTACTCGATATATAGAGGTCTTTTTAAGGTTTGAAACCGATTTCCAATTCACTTTTGAGATATTCTGAATTGTTATTCTCGTATTTTCACTCTGATAACTATGTAAAAGATTACTTAACTGGTTTGAGAAATCTTCCTCTATAGTTAATTCACTATTTTCTCTACTTATATCTCTGGTTTTTTTATAAATCTCTTCTAAATCATCCAATAACGTATTGTCTTCACGAATCTTGAGGTGAATTTTGTTCATTAAATGATAAACATCGTTAGCAACTTCATCATGTACTTTCTTAGAAATATGAGTTTCGGTTTTATAAATTTGTTGTAATAAGTTTCTTCTGCTTATTGATTTCTGAATATAGTAAAGTGCGATTAAGGCTATTACCAACAAGATTCCTATAAATTGATAGACTTGCCTTTTTCTTTTCTCTTGCTCTTGAAGTAATCTATTAGCCTCGGTCTTTTCCTTTTCTTTGGCGATATTATACTGCATCGCTGAATACTTATTCTGAATCTGAAGTTTTGCCAATTTTATACTGTCTGTTAAGGCAATAAATTCACTGCTGATAGGGTCTTTTTTAACTTTTAGGAGGTTGGTTAAAGAGTTTTCTATAAAGGAAGGACTATTGATTGTTTTAGCTAGTTTGTAAGCTTTTTCAGCATAGTCTAAAGCCTCCTCGTCCTGGTTTCTATCGTAGTAATGTAGTGCTAAGTGGCGATAGCTAGAATAGATGCCTCGAAGGTCATTACTTTCCTTTCTTAGCTCTAAAGCACGTAACATATTTTCAAGTCCATCTGGATTATAGGATTTAGATTGTGCATATCCCCAATTATCTAAAACTCGAGCTTGTATAAGTTTATCCGATAAATTTTCACTCTTTTTATAAGCCGTTTCAAATTCTTTTTGAGCCAAATCGAACTTGCCCATGTCTACCAAAACATTTGCCTTGTTGTTAATTAGCATTAGGCTGTCTATGGCATTTCTTGAGTAAATTAGGCCCTTTTCATAGTATTGTATCGCGTTATTATAGCTGTCTATATTGCGGTAAACTTGTCCTAAGGAGCTGTAAATTCCCCATCTAGCTTCTCTAGTTATAGGAGTGACAGGAAGCTTTTCAATTAGTTTTTTCGCCTTTATAATGGTGGCTTCACTTTCATAAACAGCTCCCAATTCCATCTGACCATTACTTATAATACGCAGTTTATTAACCGCGCCTATCGTGTCGTGATTTTTTAGATCTTCTAAAACTCCTTTTTCAAAATAGGCGAAAGCAGACTCAATATCAGATTCAATGTTTGGATTTAGAAGAACATTTCTATAAACTAAAGAGCTGTCAGTTTTACCTTGTCCAATAGCAGAGTGGCTGATTGTCAGGAAGAAACATGTTGCACTTAAAAACGAAAAGAGGGATGACTTAAAAGTTGATAACATCCCCCTAAATTACCGTTTTTTTTATACAATACAATTACCCATCTATTGGAGGTGGAGGTGGCGGTGATTGAAAGTCATCTCCACAACATTGTTGAGGTTTCTCAATTGATTCTACTGCTTCTGGAGTGCACGATAAAATAGCTGAAATAGAGAAAGAGGCCAGCAATACACAAAATGCTTTTTTCATATCTGAAATGTTTAAATTGAACAATGGAGTTACTGCCGGGCGAGACCCAGAAGCAGTTGAGAAGTAGTTTTGGAAGCGGCAATTTTCTCCCTACTTCTCGGTGGGCGTCCATTGCATTCCAGATGTGGTGGACAATAGAAATATTTTGATATGACCTGTTGTTAAGCCTTGTATTTCATTGTCTGAAGCAAAAGAAGTGATAAAGAATTGGTAGCTTTGGAAAGCTCTTGGAAACAAATTGGAAAAGAATTTCCAACAGATTTCACAGGGATTTTATTAGATTTAGAACTCCAGGAAACGCGATCGTTTATGCATAATGATTTAATCTTATTGGCTTTTGAGAAATCGATAAACTCACTTGAAGAGAAACAAGCTGTAGCTCCCTCAAAAAGTAAAGCTGCAGAGTTGTTGTCGGATTATATAGAAGAGCAGATGGGTTTCCAAATTGGAGAAAGACGATTGCGTGATTATTATAACGCTGCGCTTAAAGAAGAGGAAATAGAAATTAAACAGCAGGCTGTTCGTGATGGACTAGCAAAATATCTAGGCTCTGAAAACTTTGAAGGATGGTTGATAAAAGAAGATGAAATTCAAAAACAACAGGAATTAGGTTATTCAGAAGAGATACAATCTAAACCTGATTTCATTCGAGATTTTTTAATAAGAAATAAAACAACCGCTCTTATAGGAATTGCAGGTCTTATAGTTTACTTGACTATAAACTCATTTAATACTGAAAAATGGATGGTTTGGGATGGCAATCAATTTGTTGAAACAAGTTTTGATGGACGCCAAGTAGAAATAGGGAAGATTAAATTATTAGATGAAAATAGATTGGAAAACTTTAAGAGAATTGTCCCTAATTGCGACACTCAATTTTTTAATCCGCAAGGGAATGCTCAAGTTTGGTATGGGAAAAATCCAAAAGGAGAGCTCGAGTTTTTTACCGAACTAGGTAGGCACCCTCAAACGGGAAAAACACTTAAACCAATCACAAGATATATGATTAATAAATATGTCTGCCCATTGTAATATGGGTAGAGAAGTTGCAGTGCTATTTTCAGATCTAAAATGGTAGAAATTATGTTGTTCTAAAGCGTTATATATCTGCAAAGGTTAACAATATGATAAACTGCAAAATTACCACGTATATCCACTATTATTGTTTATATTTTTGCAGGTCGATATAGATTTTATTTTCGAATACAGATTTATTCCCAAAGCAGTAAAAACGCATTGAAACAACTTTTGAATTTCGAAGATTTTATATTCCGAAAACTTAAAAAACTATCCAAAACTTCCGAATAAAGTATGAGTAAACTTCTTTCTCCATTTCAAATTAGAAACACTGTTTTCAAAAACAGAATGGTGGTTTCACCTATGTGCATGTATAGCTCCAGAGATGGTTTTGCAAATGACTTTCACTTGGTTCATTATGGAAGTCGTGCTTCAGGTGGTTTTTCTCTCATTATTCAAGAAGCGACAGCTGTTTCTCCTGAAGGAAGAATCAGTTATGGTGATTTAGGAATTTGGAAAGATGAACATATTCAGAAACTAAAACAGATTGTTCGATTCTGTCATATTCAAGATGCTAAAATGGGAATCCAATTAGCGCATGCAGGAAGAAAGGCGAGTCATCATTTACCTCAAGATGGTGCAGGAAAAATTAATCCAGATCATAGATTTGGGTGGCAAACTGTGTCTTCTTCGGCCATACCATTTCGCGAAGATGAACACCCTCCAATAGCTTTAGATAAAGCAGGAATTCAAAAAGTAAAAGACGATTATGTGGCTGCAACTAGAAGGGCTAAGGAAATTGGATATGACGTAGTAGAAATTCATGCCGCACACGGATATCTATTTCATCAATTTTATTCGCCATTAGCCAATAACCGCACTGACGAATATGGAGGCAGTTTTGAAAATCGAGTCCGTTTATTGATGGAAGTTACTTGGGAAGTGAAAAAAGAATGGGGAGATGACAAGCCGCTTTTTGTGAGAATATCTGCTACAGATTGGACTCAGGGAGGATGGAGCATAGAAGACTCGGTAAAACTTTCAAATAAATTAAAAAATCTTGGAGTAGATCTAATAGATGTTTCTTCTGGTGGAAATGTTCCGCGTGCCACTATCCCTACTGCACCAGGATATCAAGCTGATTTTTCAGAAAAGATTAAGAAGGAAACAGGCGTATTTACAGGGGCTGTGGGGCAAATTACAACCGCAGAACAATCTGAAGAAATTTTACAAAAGGATATGGCAGATTTGATTTTATATGGGCGAGAGAGTCTTAGAAATCCTAATCTTCCTCTTCATGCTGCTCAAATATTGAAAGAGGATATAGAATGGCCTATTCAGTATGAACGGGCCAAGAAAACTTTTAAAAAATAAACAATGTCTAATCAAACTAAAATAAATAACATCCCTTTGTCTGTTCTTGACTTAGTGCCTGTACTTCAAAATAGTTCGCATAAACAGGCAATGGAGAACAGTCTTTCTTTAGCTCAACATGTTGAAAAGTTAGGATATAAACGCTTTTGGATTTCCGAACATCACAACGCCGAGAGTTTAGTGAGTTCGGCTACACCTTTACTCATTGGTTATGTGGCTCAAGGAACAAAAACTATTAGAGTGGGCTCTGGAGGAGTAATGCTTCCAAACCATGCCCCATTAATTGTAGCGGAACAATTTGGCACCCTTGCTACACTTTATCCCGATAGAATTGACTTAGGACTTGGAAGAGCTCCCGGAACCGATCAAAAAACAGCGAGAGCGCTTAGACGAGAAAGAATAGAAACTGTACACGACTTTCCTCAAGACATTCAAGAGCTACAACAATATTTTTCTAAGAACAAAACTCCAAGTGGCGTGAGAGCAATTCCTGGAGAAGGTCTTGAAGTTCCATTGTATATTCTTGGTTCAAGTACTTTTAGTGCTCAGCTTTCAGCAGAAATAGGAATGCCATACGCTTTTGCAAGTCACTTTGCTCCAAACCATTTACACGAAGCACTTTATTTATATAGAAATGGTTTTAATCCATCAAGACAATTGGAAGAGTCATACGCTATGGCAGCAGCCAATGTAGTAGTGGCAGAAACCGATGAGGAAGCAGATTATTTAGCGAGCAGTATGAAGCAGTTTATGCTCAATATTATACGAAATACCCGTCAACCACTACCTCCTCCTGTTGAAGATATGTCGAAAATTTGGAACCCTATGGAAGAAGCACATATTAATCACATGATGCAGTTTTCTTTCGTTGGAAGTAAGGAAACTGTTGCTGCAAAGCTTGATAAATTTATAAATGAAACAGCAATTAATGAATTAATTGTCGTTTCTCATATCTTTGATCACAACAAAAGGCTTCGATCTTTCGAACTTTTATCTCAAATATAAATTGAAGGCTTTTATTAACCCTCTTATAAAACATAACTTATGAATCTAAAAGCTGTCCTTTTTGATATGGATGGTGTGATTGTCAATACAGAACCATTACACAAGAAATCTTATTTTAGAACTTTTGACGAGATTGGTGTTGAAGTGTCTGAAGAATTATATAACTCACTAACAGGCAGAGCAACCATGAAGATTTGCGAAATCCTCTGTGAAAAATATCAGCTTAAAGAATCCCCTTTAGATTTATTGTCGAAAAAGCGGAAGCACTTTGAACAGGTTTTTAAAAGTGATAATGACCTGTCACTTATAGACGGAGTTTTAGATCTAATTCAGGATTATACCGATAATGGATTGACATTAGTTTTAGCATCTTCGGCTTCGATGGAAAATATCAATCGAATTTTTAAAAAATTTGAATTAGATCCATATTTCAAAGCTAAAATTAGTGGTGCAGATTTAAAAGCTTCAAAGCCTCATCCTGAAATTTTTATTAGAGCAGCTGAATTAGCTGTACAGCCGAAAGAAAGTTGTATGGTAATAGAAGATTCTACTAACGGGATTGCTGCTGCTCATGCTGCTAATATTTTTTGCGTAGGCTATAAAGAATCAGAACCTTCTACTCAAGATTATTCAAAAGCAGATAGGGTCATTAGAAACTTTAGTGAAATTAAATACTCTAAACTAAAATCGTTTTTCTAATTTAGTTGTCTTAACCTATTAAAAATTATTTATGTCAAAACTCAAAACAAAGCCAACTGAAATTGATGTGTATGAATTTATTGATTCATTCGCTAACACAGAACAAAAACGCAAGGACAGTAAGGTATTAGTTGAGTTGATGACACGAGTAACTGGTTTTAATCCTGTAATGTGGGGACCAAGTATTATTGGCTTCGGTGAATACCACTATGTGTATAAAAGTGGACACGAAGGTGACGCCCCATTGGTTGGTTTTTCTCCCCGGAAAAGTGCTATATCTCTTTATGTTTTCACAGGGTTAGAGGAGCATGAGTACTTGTTAGAAAACTTAGGAAAGTTTAGGAAGGGAAAGTCTTGTATATACGTGAATAAATTAGCTGACATAAACCTAGATCAGTTAACTTCACTAATGAAAGAAACCATAAAATACCTGAATGAAAAATATTAAAATAGAGGTTAAGTGGGCGCTTATTTTTTCCATAGTTGGATTGCTTTGGATGGTATTAGAAAAGATAAGTGGAATACACGGAAGGTACATTGATTACCATCTTTACTTAACCAACTTATTTGCTATTCCAGCAATAACAATGATGGTGTTAGCTCTTAAGGACAAAAAGAAAAACTTTTTCAAAGGACAAATGACATATAAGCAGGGCTTGGTTTCGGGTCTAGTTTTATCAGTCCTAATTGCAATAATAAGTCCTTTAACGCAGTGGGTTACCACCTATATTATTACTCCTGAATATTTTCCGAATGTTATTAAACGCTCTGTTGAGTTAGGATATTACTCAACAACTGAAGACGCAAAAGCACAATTTAATTATAAGAATTATGCTATTAGTGGAATGGTTTTCTCTTTTATAATGGGAGTTTTCACAACTGCAATTGCTATGATTTTTTTGAAATCAAAAGTGCGTAAGTGATATTTAGAAATAAAAAAGAATAACTACCGTACTTAAGAGTTTAGTTAGAAGTAATTACTTTTCAGTTTCCTTTACTTTGAAATTCTTCAATCTAAATCTAACTGTGTCTCCTGGTTTCCAAGATTGTACAGATGATTTTAGTAGAATACTTGCTCCTTCTAAGTTACTGTTTGGATATAAATCTTTACTGCTACAAGTGTTGCAGCGATTACACCTAACCTTTAATTGCATATGGTCGCCAAGATAGGTGCACTGTTCTACCATTCCGCACAGATGAGGTTCTTCGGCATTACAGAAATCGGTTTCTTCTGCTCTAAAAAATAGTTTTACTTTACAGTTATCGCTATCTGTAGCAAATGGACAATCTGCACGTTCAGAAACAAATCCGAATGGAGTATTAAAACCTCCAGGCTCAACGATAGCTTCCAAATTATTTGATTTTCCAAAGAGTTCAGCTACATAATCTGAATTAGGTTCGTTGTATAAAGTATCCGGTGTGTCAATCTGAAGTAGTTTGCCTTTCAGCATTACGGCTATTTTGTCTGCAGTAGAAAAGGCATCTTTAGTGTCGTGAGTAACTAAGATCGCCGTTATTCCCATAGTTTTGATTATTTGCCTAACTTCTTCTCGAACTTGATCGCGAAGTATAGTGTCTAAATTACTAAATGGCTCATCCATTAAAAGTAATTCAGGTCGTGGAGCTAACGCCCGTGCCAAAGCAACTCGCTGTTGTTGTCCGCCAGAAAGCTGATGCGGGTATTTTTTTACGTCCTCTTCAAGGCCTGTTAGTTCAAGGGTTTCAAAAACTCTTTGTTCGGTCTCCTTTTTCTTTAAACCTTTTAACCCGAAGGCTACATTTTCAAAAATTGTGAGATGAGGGAAGAGCGCATAGTCTTGGAAGACCATGCCTGTTTTACGTTTATTTGTTGGTAATGATTTTTTACCGCTAACAATTAAGTTTCCGTTTAGTTCGATTTCTCCTTCATTTGGATGCTCTAAACCAGCAATAAGGCGTAGCAAAGTTGTTTTACCAGATCCGCTTTCGCCAACAAGAGCAAGAATCTCTCCTTTTTCAAGTGAAAAAGAGACTTTATCCACAGCATACTTGTCCGCAGAGCGGTACTTTTTGCTAATGTTTTTTAAATTTAAGATAGCCATTTCTTTTTCCTTTAAATCATTTTTCAAAATCTTAGAACAGTTAGTCTTAAGATTCACTTCGCTTTCTGCTAATTACATTGTTCAACAATATAATTGGAATTACTCCTGTCAACACCACTACCAATGAAGCATTGGCGGATTCAGCAATCATTTCGTTTGTAGCCATATCAAAGGCTTTTGTGGCCAAAGTATGGTAGTTAAACGGTCGTAGAATTAGAGTTAAAGGCAATTCCTTTAAAATATCTACAAATGCAAGTAAGATTGCTGCGGCAATACTATTTCGAATCAAAGGTAAGTCTATTTTCCTTAAAGTCCTTAAAGGTGAAGAGCCTAGCGAACGAGCTACTTCATTCACAGATGCTCCTGTTTTTTGGAAACCTGCATCAATAGCATTATAACCTACAGCCATAAAACGAACAATGTATGCCAAAACCAATATAGCCAAAGTTCCTGAAATAATCATCCCGCCTTGATTTGAAGTTAGCCAGATGAGTAATCGGTCCATCTCAATCATTGGAATCATAATACCTACTGCAATAACCGCACCAGGGATAGCATATCCTAAGGAAGCGGTTTTGGCAATGTGTTTTGTCCATTTTAAAGGACTTATTCTAACGGTGTATAAAAGGAAAATAGATAATAATGCAATTGCTATTGCCGAACCTATCGCTAGAGAAAAACTTCTGAAAATCAGAATCCCAAATTCGGCATCTACCACATTTCTCCAGGTTAGGGAAACCCAATAGAAAAGCTGAGACAATGGAAATATAAAGCTGATGAGCAAAACCAATAAACACAATCCTGAGTATATAAATCGGGTGCTTTTATTGTTTGGTTTTATCCGTATTGCAGGGCGTGAAGTGCTGTTTCCTGATGTCCAACCTTTACTGCCACGTTGGAAATTTTCTAACCAAATTAATAGAAGAACAATCAACGTTAATATGGCTGAAAGGTGGATGGCTGTATTGATATCTCCGAATGAAAACCAAGCTCTAAATATTCCGGAAGTGAAAGTATCAACCCCAAAATATTTTACTGTTCCATAATCGTTTAGCACTTCCATACCCACGAGGGCAATTCCACCTGCTACAGCAGGTCTAGCCATTGGTAGTGCAATTTTTCTAAACACTCGCATTCTACTACTCCCTAAAAGCAGTGCTGCCTCCTGAAGCTCGCTCGATTGCCTCATGAAAGATGCTCTACAAATTACATAAACGTATGGAAATAGCGAAATAGATAAAATGAAGATTGCACCAGGCATATTCATAATATCAATAATTGGCCCTTTAATGTGAATGTCAAAATTGTTTCGCAGGAATGCTTGAAGTGGTCCGGTATACTCTAATATTCCTACATAGCTATAACTCATCATATACGATGGAAAAGCTAGAGGAAGAATCAACAACCATTCAAAGTATTTACGGCCTGGAAATTCATAGATTGAAACCAACCATGCCATGCTTACACCAATGATAAAAGTGAAAAGGCCTACACCTAATAAAAGAATCATAGAGTTCGCGAAGTAGGAGGGTAGCAGGTTGGAAACGATATGACTCCAGTGCTCCCCCGGACTTCCGAAAAGTTTTACTAGGATAGTGATAATAGGTGTGAGAACTAATAACAATATAACTATCGCGCCACCCGTCCACTTATTCCACCAATAGGTGGTTTTCTTTGACATTTAATTTCTTTCTGTAATTATTAGATCAACAACAGCTCATTGTTGCTTCTTTAATACCTTTTTATTTCCAACCTACTTCATCAAAAATTTTGACAGCTTTACTATTATACTCACCAAGCTTGTATAGCTCTACGGTATCAGATTTGAAGTCGCCCCAAGTTTTTAGAATAGAAGCTTTGGAAGCGTCCGGGTTGATCGGATATTCGTAATTGAGATTGGCTAGTGTTTGTTGAGCTTCAATTCCAGATAAAAATTCTATAAGCTTTATAGCGTTTTCTTTGTGAGGGGCATATTTAGTAACTCCAATTCCACTTATGTTAATGTGGGTTCCACGGTTGCTTTGATTCGGAAAAATAATGCCAACCTTTTCTCCAGCTTTTCGTTCTTCTTCGTTTTCGTCATTAAGCATTAAACCTATATAATAAGTGTTAACAACAGCAATATCTCCTTCGCCAGATGCAACTGCTTTTACTTGGTCGCGATCGCTTCCTTTAGGGTTTCGAGCCATGTTTTCAACTACTTTACTTGCCCAGTCTTTTGCTTGGTCTTCACCATTGGCAAGAATAATTGAAGCTAATAAAGATTGATTGTATATGTTTTCTGATGAACGAATAACAACTTTGTCTTTCCAAATAGAATCAGCAAGATCTTCATAGTTTTGAATTTGAGTTGGGTCAACTCGATCCTTTGCATAGGCGATGATTCTAGCTCTATAAGTTATCCCAAACCAGTGACCATCTTTTTCCCTGAAGTTTTCTGGAATGTTGGTTTCAATAATTTTTGATTCAATTGGTTGTAATAAGTCCTTTTCTTGAGCACGATATAACCTGCCAGCATCTACTGTAATTAATATGTCAGCATTCGAATTTTTGCCTTCAGTTTCTAATCGCTGAATTAATTCATCAGCACTAGCATTAACAATATTAATTTTGATTCCTGTTTCTTCTGTGAACTTTGCAAATAATTGATCATCTGCTTTATAATGGCGGTGTGTATATACGTTTACAACTTTTTCATTTGAAGTGTTTTCGCAAGAGAAAAAGAGAGTTATAGAAAAAGCAATTAAACTAAATTTGATAATATTTCGCATCGTTGATTTTTTTAATTAGTGCACAAAGATAAGTTTATTTAGATTCATTACAAACAAGAATGGGGCGCAATTAGAGTTAATTGTTGGTGGATACAACTTGTTTGAAGTATAGATAATTAAGGTTCTTATTTCTTATGTAAACAGGTTTTTCTTCTCTATTTAATCGAAACTAACGTATTAGACTAAAAAATAAATACCTTTATTCCCTGAATAACTTAAATAAAAACACACAATCTATTGGGGTCAGCAAAGAAAAGCATACTAGAGAAAATAGTGAGAATCCTCTAGAAGGATGAAAAGGATGTTGAATCTTCCGAATTTATAAAAGCTCATGTCGAAGAGCTCGAGAGTGAAATAAACCATGAGTTCTCTGATTTCATATATCTTATATTAGGAGTATTATCTGCTTCTTTCGGTTTAACAGGTTTCTTAATGCCGAGTGCATTTATCGATGGAGGGGTTACGGGTGTATCGTTAATGTTGAATACTTTAACAGGTGTTTCGTTATCCACTTTTTTAGTTGTACTAAACCTGCCTTTCTTAATACTAGCCTATTTCTCTATTGGAAAAAGATTTGCTATAAAGAGTGTGATTAGTATCATTCTTTTAGCATTGGTTGTTGGGTTTTTTCCTTTTCCACAAATTACAGATGACAAAATTCTTATTGCTGCTTTTGGTGGTTTGTTCTTGGGGCTGGGAATTGGACTAGCTATTAGAGGAGGTGGTATTCTTGATGGGACCGAAGTTTTAGCAATTTATATAAGCCGAAATAGTATACTCACCGTTGGCAATGTTATTCTGTTTTTTAATGTTGCAATTTTTCTTGTAGCAGCTTATTTACTTTCAACCGAAATTGCACTTTATGCTATACTGACCTATTTTTCGGCATCTAAAACAGTTGATTTTGTAATTGATGGAATTGAAGAGTTTATGGGGGTTAATATTATTTCTGATAAAAGTGAAGAAATCCGTCTTGCAATCGTTGAGAAAATGGGGCGTGGCTGTACAATCTTTAAAGCTGAAAATGGATTCTCAAAAAGAGGTGAGCCAAGACCGGAAACTGATGTTGTGTTTACTGTAATTACGCGTCTTGAAATGAGTAAATTAAAAAGTGAAATCAATAAAATCGATAGTGGAGCTTTTATTATTATGACTTCAATTAAAGACACAAAAGGCGGAATGATTAAAAAGAAACCTATTACTAAATTTGATAAGTAATTGTCCCGCATTCGTTAACACCCGCCTTGCTTTCGACCTTTTGAATTCGTATTTTCGCACATTCAAAAATTAGGAGTGTTAGCTCAGTTGGTTCAGAGCACTACCTTGACAGGGTAGGGGTCATTGGTTCGAATCCAATACACTTCACAAAAAACAGCCTCAAAACTTCTAGGGTTTTGAGGCTGTTTCATTTTTGTCTTAGATGAGTTCTAATATGCGCTCTAAAGCCATTCCCCTAGAGCCTTTGATTAGTATAGTGGCGTTTGTGGGGGGCTGGGCTGTAATCGCGGCTTTTAAGTCTTCAAAAGTTTCAAGTTTTTCAATAAAGTCTCCTGTGATATTAGTTTTGTAAAAGTTTTTTCCAACAAGAAATACTCTGCCTATCTGGTTATGCGTAAGAAAATCTACTATATTTTGATGTTCTTCGTCTGAGTCGTTTCCTAATTCAAACATATCTCCCAAAAACAACACTTTGTTCTCTTTATGGATACTTTTAAAGTTCTTTAGAGCTGCTAACATGCTTGTAGGATTGGCATTATATGCGTCCATTAAGATGGTGTTGGTTTCTTTCGTGAGTATTTGAGATCGGTTGTTTGTGGGGATATATTCTTCAATTCCCTTTTTGATTAACTCTATTTCAACCCCAAAATATGCGCCAATAGCTATTGCTGCAGAAAGATTAGGATAATTGTATACTCCAACTAGATTGCTTTGAATCATAACTCCATCATATTTCAAGATTAACTCTTTCGTGCTGTCTGCTAATTCAACTTTATACTCACCTTTATCTGTGCCGAAAGATATACGATTCATTCCATTGGAACTTATAATCTGTTGTTCATCTTCTTGATTAATAAAAACGTGTTTGTTATTACTTTTTAGAAATGAGTAAAGTTCAGTTTTAGCCTTAATAACACCTTCTATGCTTCCAAATCCTTCCAAATGTGCTTTTCCAAAGTTTGTGATATATCCATAGTCTGGCAGGGCTAAATTGGCCAATGCTTTAATTTCGCCCATGTGATTTGCGCCCATTTCAACAATTCCTATTTCGGTATCGCTGTTCATTGAAAGTAGAGTAAGAGGAACTCCAATATGGTTGTTTAGGTTTCCTTTTGTTGCAGTAGTGGTAAACTTCTGAGAAAGTACAGCGTTTATTAATTCTTTTGTTGTTGTCTTGCCGTTGCTTCCTGTTAAAGCAATGATTTTAAGCCCTAACTGCTTTCTGTGATATTGTGCTAAATTCTGAAGTGACTTTAAACTGTTTTTCACAAAAATTGTCTCTCCTGTGGTTTTGTGATATTTTTTATCATCTACAACTACAGCCTTTGCGCCTTTATCTAAAGCTTCTTGTGCGAAAGTATTTCCATTGAAACTTTCTCCGCTTAATGCAATAAACAAGCATTCGTTTTTAATTTGTCTTGTGTCTGTACAGATTCCAGAACTTGCTTTATATACTTTGTATAGATTAGCTATTTTCATAAAACTAAGGTATAAAAAAACCCTCCGAAAATACAATTACGGAGGGTTGATTTCATTGTGATTATAATCTAATTTCTAGGTCGTTTTCCTTTTTTAGATTTAGAGCCTACACGGCTCATAGCGCATCGGAACCCGATGTAATCTGTAGCCATATCTTGTGGGAAATAACGTCTTTGAGCTGGGTCTAGCCAATAAGCTCTGTCTCTCCATGAACCTCCCTTATATACTCGCACTTCGTTGCTAATCAAAGTAGTTCGGTTAGAAGATTTATCATATTGTCTGTTTAGATTTCCGGTGCTATCTGCGTGTACCTTTGGTTGTGGCGAATTATACATTGTTGCAGACTCATCAGCTTCTGAAAACTCACCTCCAAAAGATTGGTAGTAACGAGTTGACCGCTTGTCACCATCTCTAAAGTCACGGTTGTCACTCTTGTCGAAATTAGTTCTCAAGTAAGTTTCTTGCTCGTCAACTGGCACTGTTAATATTTCACCAGGAAGACTACGAGCAATGATTTTTCCGTTACTTAAAGTGTCATATAAAATAGAATCTTTAGTAACTATTCTCACTCTGCCTTCTTCGTCTATAGCATTTTTGGTGTAAATACTTCCACGGTAGTAGTTGAAGTCATTAAACTCATCGTCAACAATTGGTCGGTATACGTCTGCAACCCATTCGGCTACGTTTCCTGCCATGTCGTATAGTCCATAGTCGTTAGGAGGATAAGATTTTACTTGAGCAGTAATATCGGCACCATCATCACTCCAACCAGCAATTCCACCATAATCTCCTGAGCCTTGCTTGAAGTTAGCTAACTGATCTCCCATAGATCTTCTTTTTCCTGAGCGAGTGTAGCGTCCGTCCCATGGATATTTCTTCTTTCCACGGTATGTGTTGTAGTTTCTTAGTTCAACAAGGCCAAGTGCGGCATATTCCCATTCAGCTTCAGTAGGAAGTCGATATGCAGGAAGCAAAATTCCATCTTGACCTTGAACATAAAGGTGGGTACTGTCTTTGCTGTTTTTAGCAATTTGAGCAGATCTTTTCCCTCCTCTCGTGATTGAGTCGTTTCCACCGTAAGTAAGAGTTGGTGCATTTAAGTAAGTGTCTGTACTAAACGTTTCCCCTGGTTTTGCATCGTAACGAGAGTTCTTAGCAGTAATTCCTTCTTGCTCAAGAAGCATTTCGTTAACTCGATCAGTTCTCCACTTGCTGAATTCTACAGCTTGAATCCAACTCACACCAACCACTGGGTATTCTGAATACGCAGGATGGCGAAGGTAGTTTTGAGTCATTGTTTCATTAAACCCTAATCTATTTCTCCAAACTAAGGTATCTGGAACTGCACCAGTATATATATTTCTGTAATTTTCGTCAGTTGGTGGAAAAACTTTCTTTAACCAATCTAGGTATTCAAGATACATAAGGTTGGTTACTTCAGTCTCATCCATGTAAAAAGATTGAACGTGTTGTTGAGTCGGGGTGTTGTTCCAATCACGCATTGGGTCGTCTTGTACACGTCCCATAGTGAATGTTCCACCTTCGATAAAAACAAGGCCAGGGCCTGTTTCTTGCTCCTTAGATTTTGGGTTATACTGAAATCCGCCTTCTTTGGAGTTCAATTTCCAGCCTGTTGCACGGGAACTATTCTTGTAATCCCTAGACTTGTTACAACCTACAAAAAGTGAGGCCGCAACTACTGTAACAAAAAGCTTAAATGCAAGGTTTTTTCTTAATATCATCGATTCAAGTAGGATAAAATTGGGTTTGCAATATAGTAATTAACGATAAAATCACAATAATATTTTACTAATATTGCGTCTTAGCATTTATTAAGTTAGTTCTACAATACAAACGTATCTGTTTTTAAATTATTATCCTAATATCTTTTTTTGATCATTCATTTTATAGATGAACACTATACTAAGTGTATATTTGGGGCGTTAAATGTATTCATGAAAAAGTATTTATCCATCCTCGTACTATTTGCATTTGTCTATGCGGCTGATGCTCAGACTAAAGGAATTCAGATTTCTTGGGAGACTTTAAATCAAACTTCAACTAAGTCAGCACAAACGCAGTCTAAAAAAACTGGTCAAGAAGCTGTTTCTGAAATATTGAAATTAGATATTGGGCACGAAACTCCTAAATATACTACTCAATGGGAAGATTCAAACTTTGTGGATCCTAGTTCATTGAAAGTGACAAATGTGCGGTATGAACCTTTGTCGTCAAACGAGTTGAGCATTGTGGACAAAAACTTTGTTCCAACGAACCTCACTTATAATATTGCAACCACAGAAGCTAGAGAAAAACTCTACACCATTTTTAATATCTCTCCAATTGTTAGGCTAGATGGAGCTTTTCAAAAAGTCGTTTCTTTCACTATAGATTATAAATATGGGGTGGGGAGACGTAGCTTAGACCCTCCACCTGTTATGAACTCCGTTTTAGCTCAAGGACAATGGTTTAAATTCAAAGTTGAAAAAACAGGAATTCATAAAATTGATAAGGCATTTCTAAATCAATTAGGAATGAACACCGATGGCATCAACCCTCAAAATATAAAGATATATGGTCATGGAGGGAAATCATTGCCGTTACTGAATTCTTTAAATACGGATTTTGACTTGCCTGAAACCTCAATACAAGTGGTTGGTGAAGAAGATGGTCGATTTGATAATAGCGACTATATTCTCTTCTATGGAACGAATACAGAAGGTTATGTCGCAGATAATGACTCGAATTTAAATCCTTATAGTGATGAATCATTCTACTATATAACAGCAAACGGTGGTCCTGGTAAAAGAGTTCAAAATATGGTGGAGCCTACGGGGGCTGTTCAGCACGTTATATCTCGCTTTAATGATTATCAATTTCATGAAAAAGATGAAGATAATCCTACAAAACTAGGGAGAGTATGGTATGGAAACCGCTTTGATATTAATAGAGAACAACGGTATGATTTCTCTTTTCCTAATATTGTTGCAAGCGAACCTATGGACGTGGTTATAAAAACAGCCGCTGCTTCAGAAAGCCAAACTTCTATGGCTATAAGTGTGAACGGAACAAGCCTTAATCCATTAACCTATACAGCTCTGCGACCGGGAGTGTTATTGACTTTGCGAAATTTTACGGGAAGTGTTCCTGCAAGTAGTGAGTCTGTTGCTTTTAATTTTGTTTACAATAATGCTGGAAATCCATCTAGTGTAGCTTATTTGGATTATATAAGTGTTGAAGCTGTACGTGAGCTTAAAGGTGTGAGCGGACAACTATCATTCCGCTATAATGAAGCAAAAAACCTTGCAGGAGTAGGGGAGTATCAAATTTCAAATGCATCGCAGTTTTCACAAGTATGGGATGTGTCAAATCCATCTTTTATTACGTCTAAACAAAATGTAGGCAATGCTGCTAATATGACGTTTAAACAAACGATGGGCGAAGTGAGAGAGTTTGTAGCGATCAATCCAAATGACTTTTATGCACCTATAAAGATTCCAAATTCATCTGTTGTGAATCAAGACCTAAAAGGGAGTATTTTTAAAGATGAATCTGGAAACTTCCGAGATGTTGACTATGTAATAATCACAGCACCTTTTTTAATCCAGCCCGCTCTTCGGTTAGCAAACCATCATAGAAATTTGCAAGGGTTAAACGTAAAAGTAGTAACTACCGATAAGATTTATGAAGAATTCAGCTCGGGGAAACAAGATGTTTCTGCGATTAGAAATTTTGTTCGTTATGTCTATTATAATGCATCCGAGCCGTCTAAAAGATTAAAATACCTCGGAATTTTTGGAGACACTTCCATAGACTATAAAAATCGACTGCCAAATAACAATAATATTGTTCCAACCTTTCACACGGTTTCAAATACGAGTGAAACACATTCCTATATGTCTGATGACTTCTTCGGAAATTTGGGTCCTGATGAGGGAACCATTGGTGGACATTCTTATGACGCAGATGGAGATAAAAAAACAGATATAGATCGATTAGATATTGCTGTTGGTAGAATGGTTGTCGATGAGGTTTCTATGGCAAATGCTATTGTAGATAAAATTATTAACTACACTTCAGCTAATTCTTATGGAAATTGGCGCACTAACTTTGTTCTTGTTTCAGATGATGCCGATAGAGGTAAGCCGGGAGAGGAAACCCTTCAAAGAAGCCTAGATGAATTAGGGGATGAGATTTCTGAAAAGAAACCTTTTATTAATGTCAAAAAAATTCACTCAGATTCTTATCAACAACAAACTTCTGCCGGTGGCGATAGATATCCAGATGTGAATGATGCAATTGAAAGTGCATTTGATGTAGGTGCAATAATTCTTAATTACTTTGGGCATGGAGGTGAAGATGGTTTGGCGCATGAAGCCAT
>DATGMT010000072.1:0-10795 GCA_035307265.1 Aequorivita sp. | reverse complement strand
TAAATAGATTTCAAGAAGAAGACACAAACACAGATACAGATATTGTACCGCAACAAAATGAAGAATAACATGACGAATTTTAAAGAAGAAGAGTTTGATGATACTAGCGGTAACGATGATTTATATGAGCATTTTCGGTTTGTAGCAGACAAAGGGCAAAATCCTCTTCGAGTGGATAAATACCTGATGAACCTCATAGAAAAGGCTACTCGAAATAAAATTCAAAAAGCAGCTGTTAATGGCAATATTCATGTTAATGGTGTTGCTGTTAAATCAAATTACAAAGTTAAAGGGGGAGACGTAGTTACTGTTCTTTTTGAACATCCACCGTATGAGTTTCTTCTAGTTCCAGAAGATATTACTATTGATATTGTCTATGAAGATGATGCTGTTCTAGTAGTAAATAAACCACCGGGAATGGTCGTGCATCCAGGACATGGAAACTATAGCGGGACCTTGATAAACGCTCTTACCTTTCACTTTGAAAACCTACCAACGAGCACCACTTCTTCTATAAACGCTGAAAATAATCGTCCGGGATTAGTTCATAGAATAGATAAAGATACAAGTGGACTTTTAGTAATCGCTAAAACAGAAGATGCAATGACGCATCTTGCAAAACAGTTTTTTGATAAAACTACCGAACGCGAATATATCGCTTTGGTATGGGGAAACTTGGAAGAAGATGAAGGTACAATTGAAGGAAATATTGGCCGCCATCCAAAAAACCGATTGCAGAACACTGTCTATGAAAACGACGTTGAAGAAAAAGGAAAACCTGCCGTCACCCACTATAAGGTTTTAGAACGTTTGGGCTACGTCACTTTAGTTTCTTGCAAATTAGAAACCGGAAGAACACACCAAATAAGGGTTCACATGAAATACATTGGACATACCATTTTCAACGACGAACGCTATGGCGGTGAAAAGATTCTGAAAGGAACCACTTTTACAAAATACAAACAGTTTGTAGACAACTGTTTTAAAATTCTGCCTAGACAAGCCCTACACGCACGAACTTTAGGGTTTGTTCATCCAGTTACAAACGAGTTTATGCGTTTTGAAGCTCCTATTCCACAAGATATTGAAGAATGTTTGGAAAAATGGAGGCATTATTCACAGCATGTAATTGAGTAAACTTTAAGTTTTAGAATTATAAACTATTATCTGTAAAATTTAAAGAGAGTAGTTTCTCTTAAACAATTATAACAATCTGTTTGAGCGCAGCCGATAACTTTAAAATGCTAAGTTTTAAAGAGATCTCGGCTGCCTTCATTATTTTAAAATAGTATACAGCTCTAAATATTTAAAAACATGAATGAAAATTACGCTTTTTTAGAAAGAGGCTAATTATTTACAACTCCTCTAAAAGCCTTATCGATAGACGTGCTTCTCTTTTAAATTGAAGAAGTTCTGTCGCTATATTAAACTTTTCTCTAAATAATTAGTCTCATAAACGTGTATCCAAGTATCTTTACACCTCTATAATTTCACTGATTTTTTCAGTGTGTTATAATTTCATATTTAATACCAAAAAACACTTTTAATGAAAAAATTAATTATTTGTTTTATTGTTGCCGTATTTGCCTTGCCTGTGCAAGCCAACGAGGGTATGTGGTTTCTGATGCATATAGAGCGTTTAAACCACCGCGATATGCAGAAAATGGGGCTGCAACTAACACCCGAAGAGATTTATAGTATTAACAATGCAAGCCTAAAGGATGCAATTGTACAATTTGGTGGTGGTTGTACTGCCGAAATAATCTCTGATAAAGGGCTTGTGCTAACCAACCATCACTGTGGGTATGGTGCTATTGCTGGACTGTCTACTGCAGAAAATGACTACCTAAACAATGGTTATTGGGCAAAAACCCATAAAGACGAATTAAAACCAAATCGACTTTCGGTACGTTTTTTTGTTCGTATGGATGACGTGTCTAAACGTATTCTTGATCTTGTGAAAGATGAGATGAGTGAAGATGAACGCGAAGCAATTATTAATAAAGAGATTGCTAAAATTCAGGAAGAAAACAACGAAGGCGGAAAATACACAGTTTCAGTAAAATCATTTTACAACGGAAACGAATATTACTATTTCGTATATCAAGATTATAACGATGTGCGTTTAGTGGGAACGCCTCCTAAAGATATCGGGAAGTTTGGTGGAGATACAGATAACTGGGAATGGCCAAGACACACTGGTGACTTTGCACTGTTTAGAGTGTATGCAGATAAAGATGGTAATCCTGCAGAGTATTCAGAGGATAACGTTCCTTTAAAACCAAAATATCACTTAACTACGAGTCTTAAAGGCTTCCAAGAGGACGACTTTGCAATGATTCTTGGATACCCTGGAAGAACAAACCGATGGATGCCAGGTGCTGGAATCGAGCAAAATGTAAAATATGCATATCCAGCATGGGTTGAAGCGTCTAGAACAGCAATGGATGTTCTGGAACAGCATATGGCTAAAGATGAGCAAGTGAGCCTTGACTACGCTTCTAGTTATGCAGGAATTGCAAACTACTGGAAAAACAGACAAGGAATGATTGATGCTCTAATGCAACATAAAACTGCTGAAACAAAATATAAAGACGAGGAGAGTTTTCAAAAATGGGCATCCAAAAAGAAAAATCAGAAGTATTCTAAAGTAATGCCAGTTATCAATGAATACTATCAGAGAACTAATGAGGCTAGTCGTCATAACAACTATTTAAGCCTTTTGCTTCGAACTAGAATGGCGACAATTCCTTATAGACTAGGAAAGTCTCTTGAGTATTATCTAGAACAAAATGAAGCAAAACAAACTGAGTTAAGACCAAAATTGGAAGATGATATT
Organism: Aequorivita sp.; assembly: GCA_035307265.1. GTDB lineage: Bacteria > Bacteroidota > Bacteroidia > Flavobacteriales > Flavobacteriaceae > Aequorivita. The sequence continues at coordinate 7,956 of DATGMT010000072.1, read as the reverse complement.
AACAACCTTTACAAAGGTGTTTCTATTCCTTTAGAGAAAGATATGTTGGCTACACAACTTAGACTCTATGTTGGAAAAGCAGAAAACCCTGCATCGTTAGCAAAGGAAATTGCAGCTAGCACTAACAACTCGGCTATAGGATGGAATCAATATCTAGATCAAGCTTTTAAGAATAGTATATTCGGATCAAAGGAAAGTGTAAGTAAATTCCTTGAAAATCCAAATGCAGAAATGCTAAAGAGCGATCACCTTTATAGGTTGTCGTCAGATTTATTGACACGATACAGATATAAGTCTGATGAGGATAAACAATGGGATGATGATTTTCAACGTGCATATCGTTTGATGGTTCAAGGGATGAGACTTCAGAATCCTGACAAAAAATACTACCCCGATGCGAATAGTACTTTAAGGCTTACTTATGGGAAAGTAATTTCTTTACCAGAAGATGAGCGCAATGACGCAAAAGAAAACTACTATACTACGCTGAAAGGAACTATCGCAAAATATAAGCCTGGCGATCCAGAATTTGATATGCCTCAGAAATTGATTGATCTATATGAAAAGAAAGACTACGGTCAATATGCTGATAAAGAAGGTCACCTACCTGTAAACTTTTTGACGGATAATGATATTACTGGAGGAAACTCCGGTTCACCTGTTCTAAATGGAAAAGGAGAATTAATTGGGCTAGCTTTCGACGGAAACATAGAAGCTATGGCTGGAGACGTGATTTTCGATGATGAACTACAGCGTTGTATTAACGTTGATATTCGTTATGTCCTGTTCTTGATTGATAAATTTGCAGGAGCAACTCATATTATTGATGAGTTGACTATTTCGAAATAACTATAGAGAATAATCTCTGTAAAGAAAGCTCCACAGAATCGATTTGTTTCGGTTATGTGGAGCTTTTTCTATTAAGAAGTTTATAATAAGGATAGAGTTTTTGTTTCCAATTAGTTAAATGCTTTTCTACAGCCAAATAACTTGATGATATTTATACTGGTAAAACGTTAGTAGTTTTTGATATGAAAAATTTAAAAATATTCTCTGTTCTGTTTTTGATAATAGCTTTTGGCTCTTGCAAAGAAGAAGTAGATAAATATGCCGAATATAGAGAAAAACCACACTATATAATTAATCCTACTCCTGCGCAAAAGGAATATTTTGATGCTTATGATAAAACCCTTCAAAAGTGGGGAGTAGAGTATGAAGAATTTTATATTCCTACTTCAAAAGGAATTGCTCATGTAACAGTGAGTGGACCTAAAAATGGAGTTCCTGTATTACTGCTTCACGGAATGTCTGCAAGTTCAACAATGTGGTATCCCAACGCAAAAGCATTAGCAAAGGATTATAGACTCTTTGCAGTCGACTTGCTTATCGAGCCAGGAAAATCATACAAAACAGCAGACCTTGAAAACCTTGATGAGGTGGTTGCTTGGTATCAAGAAATACTTTGGGCTTTAAAATTAGATTCTTATCACTTAATCGGAACTTCCCGAGGAGGTTGGTTAGCAACAAGCTTAGCTTTGAGAAGTAAAAGAGACATACGAAGCATGATATTGTTAGGACCCGTTCAAACTTTTGAATGGATTCCACCCAGTAAAGGCATGTTGAAAAATATAATGAATGTGTTCTATTCCAAAGAAGAACGAATCGATCGATCCTTAGAAACTTTCTCTGTTGACCCTAATAAGCTAGATGAAAACTATGTGAATCAATATCGTATTGGTACTGAAAACGATACTTTAAACAAGTTTTTAATTCAGATGAAACCATTTTCTAGCGATGATTTGCAAACTTTAAAAATGCCTGTTCTTGTTTTAGTTGGAGATGATGATATGTTTAGTACTCAAAAAACTATTAAAATTACCGAGAAGTATCTTCCGAGAGGTAAAGGTGAGATTATATCAAATGCAGGTCACTTCCTTACTGTAGACCAAGCTCAAGTGGTTAATAAAAAAATGCTGGAATTCCTGAAAAGTGTAGATGATATCCGTAAGAAAAAGTAGTTTCTGAGTGAACTTTAATGTTTAAATCATATGTCTATTAGCGGAGTGGACTTAAATCTTAGTCAGGTACGACTAAAATTTATAAAAGTTTCCTCTTCTTTAAGAGACTAATTTTCTACTTGAGAAATATCGATAATCTATCAGGGGAAATACTAAAGGTATTTTAATCAAAACCATACCTTTGCCATAAAATTCAGAAAGAGTAAAAATGCAGGAAAAACCTGTGGGTAAAATGCGTCGCGATTGGATTCTAATCGCCCTTATGCTAACGATGAGTTTGGCCGCAATGGACGGTACAATTGTGGCTACAGCTATTCCACAAATTGTTGGTGACCTCGGCGGATTTTCACTCTTCAGTTGGTTGTTTTCTATTTACCTTCTAATTCAAACAATTACTATTCCTGTTTATGGTAAATTGGCCGATATCTATGGGCGTAAGCCTATTCTGATATATGGAATAATTGTTTTCGTTATAGGGTCGGCATCATGTGCTGCAGCTTGGAATATGTATTCTCTAATAGCTTTTAGAGGGGTTCAAGCTATTGGTGCAGGAGCAATTATGGCAACTGTAAACACAATTGCTGGAGATATTTATACAATTCGCGAAAGAGCCAAAATTCAAGGATGGCTGTCGAGCGTTTGGGGAGTGTCTGCAATTTTGGGACCTGCCATTGGTGGAGCATTGGCTGACTATGCTTCTTGGCGATGGATTTTTTTGATTAATATCCCAATGGGAGCCGGATCTATTGCTTTAATCGCTTATTTTCTTCATGAAAATAAACTAACTCAACGCCATAAAGTAGATTGGGCAGGTGCTGCAAGTATGCTAGTGACAGGAAGTGTAATTATGTTCGGCTTGCTTCAGGGTGGACAATCATGGCCCTGGTTTTCGTGGAATAGTTTGTTGATTGTAATTATAGCTATAGTAATGGGCTATATTACCATTTTGATAGAACGCCGTGCTGAAGAGCCAATCCTGCCAAGATGGGTTTGGAAAAAGCGAGTGATTTTAGGTTCAAATCTTGCAACGATAGGCGTGGGTATTGCTACAATGGGACCAAGCATGTTCTTGCCTGTTTTCGCACAATCTGTTACAGGAGTGGGAGCAATGGCCGCAGGATTTATTCTCGCAAGTATGAGTATTACTTGGCCACTATCCTCATCTATGTCTGGTCGTCTCTATTTAAGAATAGGTTTTAGAAATACAGCACTCTGTGGAATTTTGATAGTAATTATTGGAGCAGGAAGCTTTCTGTTAATGTCATTCCCTGGTCCGGTTTGGGTGTTAGTTGCAATTCAAATGACATTAGGTGCTGGTTTTGGGTTGATTACAACACCTTTGATGGTTGGAGTACAATCGACTGTAGAGTGGGGGCAGAGAGGTGTTGTAACAGGAACGAATATGTTTTCAAGATATTTTGGACAAAGCCTTGGAGCAGCCATTTTCGCAGCTATTTTTAATTCAGTTCTCACCAGAAAAATATCCAGTGCACCAGCAGAACTACAACCTGATCTTCCAGGAGTAAATAAAGTAGTAGAGTTGTTGCAGTCTCAGCAAGCTGTTTCTGAAGTAAATCAGTTTCTACGTGAAGCTTTTTTTGACGCCACACACAATGTGTACTTCGGTATGGTGGTCGCAGGCTTAGTGACCTTAACAATCTTATTGCTTACACCAGCTAAATTCCCTACAATCAAAGAGAAAGAGTAGCGATAAGTGGAATTAGTTGGGTTTTCTTCGAGTTTATAATCCTATAATTTTATTGAACACCATGAATGAGGACTAGCTTTCAGTAGCTCGTTTTGTTAATCGCATGAGCGTAAATTTAGAATTACTACATACCACTGTGTCATCAAGGTTCGTAGGATGTTGTAAAAATGCTGATTTATAATGATTAAAGTTATGCTAAAGTGAAGTTTTAAAGAGGTTTTGAAGCTATAATTGATTATATTAATAAAAGTGAAAAAATCTGAAATTCAGAAGTTTAAATTTTTGAGTGATTCGGGAAGTATAACTAAAAATTTATAAAATATGATCAAAAAAATTAAGGAGCTTAAAGACATTCGCTCAGAGAACTGTATTAGTATAATTATTACAACCCATCGAACTAAACCTGACTATTTAAATGATGGGCTTCAGCTAAAGAACATGATTAAAGAAGTTGAAACTCGCCTTCTTGCCGATACAGGAAAAAAAGATGCTGCTAAATTATTAGAAAGAGTAAATGCACTGGCAGATAGTATCGACCATAGTCAAAACTTAGACAGTTTAGTTTTTTTTGTGAATAAAGATGTTTCAGAATATATGCGCTTGCCAATAAAAGTTAAAGATAGAGTGGTGATTGACGAAACGTTTGCTACTCGCGACCTTATTAGAGCTATGCACTTAGAAACGCATTATTACATTGCTGTTTTAAGTCAAAATAATGTTAGATTAATTGAAGCTGTAAATGGTGATGCAGTAAAAGAAATAGGAAATCCTTTTCCAATCGAAAACACACAGTTCCAAGCAAGAAATCGCGCTGCTCTGGCAATAGCATCTAAACAAACAAGCCTAATGGCTGAGTTTTTTAATAAAGTAGATAAAGCTGTAAATAAAGTCAGAAAAGGGAGCCCATTACCTGTTTTTATTTGTGGATTGGAAGAAAATCATTCACAGTATTTGAGTGTTGCAGATAATAAGGAAACACTGTTCAATGTTTACCTGAATAAGAACAAAATAAACGATCCTATACATTCTATTGTTGAAGAATCGTGGGAAGTTGTGAAAGAATACATGATTAAAAAGAATAACTCTCGAAAGGAAGATTTAAAAAGAGCTGTGGGAGAAAACAAATTTTTGAGCGACACGAATGAAATCTGGAAAGCTATTGGTGAAGGAAGAATCCAAACCTTGTTTGTAGAGCAAGGACGTTTTCAGCCAGCAATTATGAAAGGTGATGAAATTGAATATGTTTCAGAAGATAGAAGAAACGACCCAGAAGTTATAGACGATATTTATGACGAAATGATTGAAGCTAACATGGATTTTGGAGGAGACGTTGTTTTCCTTCCTAAAGGAGAATTGGATAAGTTTAATGGCTTTGGTGCGATAACAAGATATTAATCAGGTAATAATAAATTCAATATTCAATATTGAATTAAAGAAAGGCCTTGTTTCCCTAACTTCATGAGAAGAGTGGGAGGCAAGGCCTTACTGTTCTGTTAAAATGCTCTTTAAATTTAAAACTGTCTAGTGTGAGTTAGTTACTTTTGACAATTGATAAAAAATCGTTATTGTCTTAAAACCGAATTAATACCTTTTCTAGGGTACATAGGTTTGATTAAGCAGCGCAAACAAAAACACAGATATATGGCTTCAGGAATTTTTGCAGTTTTAGATGATATAGCAGCACTAATGGATGACGTTGCATCCATGAGTAAAGTTGCAGCTCGAAAAACGGCAGGACTTCTAGGAGATGATCTTGCAGTGAATGCTGAAAAAGCTTCGGGGTTCGCTTCCTCTCGAGAACTACCTGTGCTTTGGGCAATTTCTAAAGGTTCATTGATAAACAAACTTATAATCCTTCCTCTCGCATTCTTGTTGAGTGCATTTTTACCCGTAGGAATTATCATTGTACTATTATTTGGAGGAATCTATTTAGCATATGAAGGAGTTGAAAAAGTATTTCATTTCTTCTTTCCAAATAAAGTGGCGACAGAGTCTATACACCAAAAAGGTCTAACCGAAGAAGAAATTTTAGCAATAGAAAAAGTTAGAGTTCGCGACGCTATTTTAACCGACTTTATTCTCTCTGTAGAAATAGTAATTATAGCCTTAGGTACTGTTGTGAGTCGACCTTTGACCACCCAAATAATTGTAGTTAGTTTAATTGCTCTTGTTGCAACAGTTGGGGTATATGGAATTGTAGCGCTGATAGTCCGTATGGATGAAGCAGGTTACAAATTGATTGCTGGTAGTAAAGAAGGAAAAAGTTTCAAAAGATGGTTAGGTACTGTGTTAGTTAACGCACTACCTTATGTAATCAAAGGACTTAGCGTTATAGGTACTCTTGCATTACTCTTAGTTTCGGGAGGTATTTTCGTGCATAATCTCGATTTCTTTCATGGCTTTCTACCTTCATTGCCGTCTATATTGCTTGAGTTTATAGTTGGTATTGTTGTTGGAAGTATTGCTTTAGCTGTATTTTCACTTGGTAAAAAACTTTGGAAATCAATTTCAAAAAAGGGAAAGTAGATTTCTTCGTGTATCATTCTAAAAATTTACACGACAATCTATAGACGACTTATTAATCCAAAACAAAAAACAGAACTTTCAATAAAATATTTTTTTAATTTGCTTACTAAACTTTAATAGAAATGGTACACTCCTTGTGGATGATAGAAGTTTAGTGGAGCTAACTATGAAACAATTTTTATTTCTTTTATTTCTCTTAATAGGAGCGTCGGGAGTTACTCAAACCTTAACGGTTAAGGATTATCAAACTAATTATCCTATCTCCCATGTTTCGTTAGAAGTAAACGGAAAACAGCTATCTGAAACGAATTGGGATGGTCGCGCCGATATTTCAAACCTGAGAGAAGAAAAATCCATAGATATAAAAGGTTTTGGCTACAAAGTTGAGGTGAAAAGTTTTGAAGAACTTAAAGCAAATTCATTTATAATTTTTCTACGTCCTACCAATCTCAATCTTGATGAAGTTGTAATTTCTGCCACCAAATCTACACAAGGTAGTAAAAACGTACCATCTCGAATTGTTAGCATATCGCCTCATCAGGTAGCTCTTCAAAATCCACAAACTGCTGCTGATCTTTTAGGTGCTTCTGGAGAAGTATATATTCAAAAAAGTCAACAAGGTGGTGGTAGTCCAATTATTCGTGGTTTTTCTACAAATAGATTGCTCTATTCTGTAGATGGTGTGAGGATGAATACTGCTATTTTTCGCTCTGGAAACATTCAAAATGTTATAAATCTAGATCCCTTTGCCATTGAGCGTTCGGAAGTTCTTTTCGGCCCAGGATCGGTTATTTATGGGAGTGATGCTATTGGAGGAGTAATGAGTTTTCAAACTCTAACCCCCAAATTGTCGCTCACTAATGATATGTATTTAAGTGGAAAAGCAAATCTTAGATATTCCTCTGCTAATAAAGAAAAAACAGGCCATTTTGATGTGAATGTAGGATTCGATAAATGGAGTTTTGTAAGCAGTATTAGTTCTTGGGATTTTTCCAATTTACGACAAGGCCGTCACGGTCCAGAAGATTATATTAAAAACTACTACGTAAGTCACCAAGGGGGCGAAGACATTGTGGTTGCCCAAGATGACTATTTGAGCCAAGTCCCTTCTGCATATTCACAAGTGAACATGATGCAGAAAATCAGGTTTAAACCTAATGAGAAATGGGATTTTCAATACGGTTTTCACTATTCCGAAACTTCGCCTAATGGCCGATACGATAGGCACCAAAGAGTTAAGAATGGAGCACCTCGCTATGCCGAATGGAGTTACGGTCCGCAAATATGGATGATGAACAACTTGAATGTTGAGTATAAGGATAATAACTCTCTTTTCGATCAAGGAAACTTACGGTTAGCACATCAATGGTTTGAAGAAAGTAGAATTGACAGAGCTTTTAATAAACCTGAAAGAAGCACGAAGGAAGAAAATGTAGGAGCCTATTCTGTAAATGCCGATTTCATCAAATTGGTTGGAGATAGAAATACACTTTTCTATGGATTTGAATACGTTTTAAACGATGTAAACTCATTTGGAAAGCTTACGGATATAACCACAGGAATTTCGGAAGAAGGTCCGTCGCGTTATCCAAATAGTAAATGGCAATCTATAGCCGCATACGTGACCGATGAATTTAAAATGAATGATAAATTCACGTTGAGTGGGGGAGTTCGATACAATTTTATATCCTTGGATGCTGAATT
>DATGMT010000071.1:0-2460 GCA_035307265.1 Aequorivita sp. | reverse complement strand
TTGAGCTGTGAAAAAATCTACCTCTTTAACTCAAATAGCACTTCGGAAGTTTAGAAAGAACTTCCTTGGAGTTTTTAGTTTTGGGTTTTTAGTAATTTGTGTTCTGTTAGCCATATTTGCTTATGCTTTAGCACCAGATAATTCGCGAAATGCTAATCAAATGCACCTGTCGATTCACTCAGAAAATCCTGGGTTTAAAGTAAAGATGCTAACTATTCCAGCTCAAGAAAACGATCAAAACCCTTTGTCGTCATTTTTCTTCGGAAAGACTAATGCCGATATTGAAATCCCTATTTCAGATTTCACATTAAAAGAAGATGGAGTTGAAATTTCGGAATACACCCCTGATGGCGAAGGTCTTCAAAAGAAATATGCACTAACTCTTTTTCCTAAAGGTACTTCTGTCGATGATATTCCTAAAAAATATATCTCAGATAAAGTCTTTATTCTAGGTACAGACAAATATGGGCGCGACCTTTTGAGTAGAATGCTTATCGGAATTCGAATTTCGTTGGCTATTGGTTTTGTTGCTGTTTTTATTTCATTGGTAATTGGAATTACATTAGGCGCTATTGCTGGCTATTTTGGAGGAAAAGTAGATGCAGCTATAATGTGGTTGATCAACGTTACGTGGTCAATACCAACTTTACTACTTGTGATAGCTATTACTCTTGCGCTTGGAAAGGGGTTTTGGCAGGTTTTTATTGCTGTGGGACTAACAATGTGGGTTGAAGTTGCAAGAGTAGTTAGAGGGCAGGTTATGGGCGTAAAGCGAATGCAATATGTTACGGCAGCTCGAGCCTTAGGATACAATGATTTTAGAATAATCGTAAAGCACATTCTGCCAAATAGTATGGCACCTGTTATTATAATTTCGGCTGCAAACTTCGCAAGTGCTATTCTGGTGGAAAGTGGACTGTCATTTTTAGGAATCGGTGCACAGCCACCAACACCAAGCTGGGGAGGAATAATAAAAGACCACTACGCCTATATTATATTAGGAAAGCCTTATTTAGCGCTAATACCAGGATTGGCGATTATGAGTTTAGTAACCGCTTTTATGCTCATAGGAAATGCACTACGTGATGCTATGGACGTTCGAGGGTAGATAAACCGAAATTTAAAATCATTTACAAATAGTTTACTTAAACATGAAACGGAAATTTATATATCCACTAGTAATTATTATTGTAACGGCAGGACTCTACTACTCCGAAGACCTCGCTGATATCGACGTGAACAATGCGATTGTTTCTAATGACTCTGGTTTGTCTGAGAGCTATTCGGAAGAGTTTGATAGTTCATTTTTACCTAGTTCTAGTACGGGAGTTGTGATATCGCATGATTCATATACATTTTCATATTCAGAAGACCACGAACAAGCAGAGTGGGTTGCGTATGAATTGAAACAGGAAGATCTATCCAACAATACTTTTGAAAGACCTTATTTCAACGAAGATAAAAAGGTGAAAACAAGATCTGCAGACTGGCGTAATTATAAAAACTCAGGATATGATCGTGGACATCTATGTCCTGCAGGAGATAGAAAGTATTCTTATGATGCTTACACCGAAACATTTTTAACGAGTAATGTGAGTCCGCAGAATCCCGAGTTCAATGCGGGAATCTGGAATAGGTTAGAACAGAAAGTTAGGTATTGGGCAGATAAATATGATGGAGTTTATGTGGTGACAGGTGGAATTTTAAAAGATAACTTAAAAACTATAGGGTATGAAAACGTCTCCGTACCCGATGAGTTTTTTAAAATCGTGGTTGACGTGACCGACGGTAAACACAAAGCAATTGCGTTTATTATTTCAAATAAACCTTCAGATAAAAGCTTTTATGAATATGCAGTTTCTATTGATGAAATTGAAGATAGAACAGGGATCGATTTTTTTGAGGGTTTGCCTAGTTCTGTTCAAGAAAAAATGGAATCGAAGGTAGATTTGAAAAGTTGGCGATAGAATACATTCAAATTCATAAGTATCCAATTAAAATATTTTGAAATTACATCTCTCAGCGAAAGTGGCAGTTACTGAGCGAAGTAGACGTAACTTATAACTTAGTTGGAAACTTCTAATTTAGCGTATTGGATTTTCTTTGATAGTTTTTAGGTGTAATGGTAGTTTGCTGCATCGAGTTTCACAAAGATGAAGAGTAAAATAGTGAATCCCCATAGTCCAGAACCTCCGTAACTAAAGAAGGGTAGAGGAATACCTACCGTAGGAAATATACCTGTAACCATTCCTATATTTACAAAGAAATGAATGAATAGAATTGCAGCTACACTATATCCATAGACTCTACCAAATTGGTTTTTTTGCTTTTCAGCTCTAAATATTATTCGAGCAATCAAACCAACAAAAAGGAGGATGACAACCATGCTGCCTACAAATCCCCATTCTTCACCTACGGTACTGAAAATATAATCTGTGTGCTGTTCTGGCACGAAGTTTC
>DATGMT010000070.1:0-8813 GCA_035307265.1 Aequorivita sp. | reverse complement strand
GAGAAAAAATTTGAGACTGAGCAAAAAGAGAACAAAATCTTATTACAGGAAAAAAAACTAGAATCTCAGAATAAAATGATTTTAGGACTGGTAGCAAGTGCCGTATTTTTAATCTTGCTTTTTTCACTACTGATTATCTGGAATAAAAATAGAAGTATCCTAAGAGAAAAAGCACTTACTGAATCTTTCACCTCTCAATTGCTAAATAAAACTGAAGACGAACGAAAGCGAATTGCATCAGACCTCCATGACAGTGTGAGTAATGAATTAGTCAACCTGCGTCACGCTCTCGAAGAAAACAGTCTCTCTTTTAAATCGAAAATTGATGGAATTCTTGAGGAAGTAAGAAATATTAGTAGAAACCTGAGTCCTACTTTATTTGATAAATTAGGACTAAAAGATAGTATTGAGCAATTAACAGAACGAGCTCAAAACCAAAAAAGTTTTTTACTCACCTCAGATATTGAGTATAGCGGAAGCTTGAGTAAGGAGGTAGAATTGCAACTGTACAGAATAATTCAAGAAGCAACTACAAACATCATAAAGCATTCTGATGCTCTAGCTGGAAAAATTACATTGACAGAAGACTCTAAATTTGTTTACGCAGAGATAAAAGACAATGGAAAAGGTTTTGATGTTGCAAAAATGATGGAAAAAGGAAATTGCTTTGGATTATTAAATATTACAGAACGCACAAAATTCATTAATGGAACGGTACAATTTAATTCTAATGCCAAGGGTACGGTAATTAAAATAGCCATTCCAAAATAAACATTAAATGTAAATATGCATTTTATAATCGCAGACGATCACCCACTTTCTTTATTAGGAACTCAAGTTTTACTAGAAACGATGGGAGCTGTGGTATTGGAAAGTCACAATAACGGAAAAGCCGCATGGAAGGCAATTAAAAGACTTAAACCAGAATTCACCGTTCTCGATATAAGCATGCCAGAAATGGACGGTTTAGAGGTTGCAGAGCAAATAAGACTACACCAATTGAATACAAAAATTGTGTTATTGACTTCTCACAAAGAGAAAAGTATTTTCAAAAAAGCAGAAGAACTCAAAATCAATGCATATCTCCTAAAACAATTTGCTTTAGATGAATTAAAAGACTGTATCAATCATCTAAAAAAAAATGAAACATATTATAGCCATAGAATTAGGTTTGAGCTTGAAACAGATATAGATTATCTTAAAGAGGAAGCGTTAGACAAGTTAACCTTTTCAGAAAAGAAAATATTTGAGCTAATCGTTCAACAAAAAACAACTAAGGAAATTGCTGAAATGTTGTTTCTATCCAATAAGACCATCGAGTCTCATAGAGCAGGAATCATTAGAAAATTAGGGATTGAATCTGATAAAAATGCACTTCTAAAATATGCTGCGCAGTTCTATAAACCTGATTTATAAAGTTTATAACTTCGATAAAATCAATTAGAAAGGTAATCTATCAACTTTCGCATTGCTTTACCTCTATGGCTGATTTCACTTTTCTGATCGAGTGTCATTTGAGCAAAGGTTTGGTCAAAATTATTAGGTTTGAAAATTGGATCATATCCGAAACCAGATTCTCCACGAAGTTCTTTAATTATTTCACCTTCACAAATTCCAAGAAAAACTTTCTCTTCTTGATTAGTAATGAGTGCTATAGCGGTTTTAAAACGTGCAGAACGATCTTCCTTACCATCAAGATTCTTGAGTAGTTTTTTAATATTTGCTACAGAATCATTTTCCTCCCCTGCATATCGAGCACTTCTAACCCCAGGCTCATTATTTAAAGATTTAACCTCTAATCCCGTATCATCTGCAAAACATGGTATTCCATATTTATTGTAAACATATTCGGCTTTTAATTTTGCATTACCTTCAATTGTATTTTCAGTTTCAGCAATCTCCTCAAAACATTCAATATCAGTTAAACTAAGAAGCTCTATATGCTTCGGAAGCATTTTTTTAACTTCACTGTATTTATTTTGATTGTGAGTAGCAAAAACAAGTTTCATAATGTTTATATATTTAGACAGTGTGTTCTTGAATATAGTTTAGTTTAAGCCTAAACTTGTGTACTTAAACTTTAGTTTGTGGATTATCTTGATAAAACCTTTCAGCTATAGCATCTGATGATTTTATTGTTTTCAACATCCACTCCATTTCAATTTCTAGTTTATCTTTATCTAAAAGCTGCCATTTAACCTCACTTTGTTTAAGTTTTGAAACTACACTTTGTAAAATTATTGCGGCAGAAACGGATATGTTCAAACTTTCTGTAAAACCATACATTGGAATTTTCAAAAATCCATCAGCGGCATCCATAACTTTATCACTTAATCCTTCCGATTCTTTTCCGAAGAAAAATGCACTTTTCTTTGTTACATCAAATTCGTGTAATAGGGTTGAATCATTATGAGGTGTTGTTGCAATAATTTGATAGCCAGAATTCTTTAATTTAGTAATACAATCATCAATAGAATTGTATCTATTTAGACTAACCCATTTTTGCGCACCCATTGCTATCTCTTTATCCACTCTTTTCCCGAATAATTCCTCTACAACATGTAAATCTTGAATTCCAAAGACATCACAAGTTCTCATTACAGCACTCGTATTATGAAGCTGATAAACATCTTCTGTTGCAACAGTAAAATGCCGTGTTCTATCAGCTAAAATCTTTTGAAATAATACCTTTCTACGGTCTGTTAAGTAACTTGACAGGTGCTCGAATAATGCTAGGTCCACGGAATAATGTATTTTTAAGCGAATATAAGAATTCAATTTAAGTTGAAAGTAATGACAAAGCATTCTATAAAAATATTTTAAAAATGAAAGTAGTAGTACTTACAGGCGCAGGTGTGAGCGCAGAAAGTGGAATTAAAACCTTTAGAGACAGTGATGGGCTTTGGGAAGGACATAACGTAATGGAAGTAGCTTCACCAGAAGGCTTTGCTAAAAACCCAAAGGCAGTTCTAGAGTTTTACAACCAGAGAAGACAGCAACTTTTAACCGTTCAACCAAATGCTGCGCATAAAGCTTTGGTTGATCTTGAAAAAAAACATGAAGTAACCATTATCACTCAAAATGTAGACGACCTACATGAACGTGCAGGAAGCTCAAATGTCATTCATCTTCATGGCGAGTTGTTAAAAGTTAGAAGTACAGGTGACGAAAATTTAGTTTTGGAATGGAAAGAAGATCTCAATATTGGCGATTTGTGTGAAAAAGGCTATCAATTAAGGCCTCATATAGTTTGGTTTGGTGAAATGGTTCCACTATTAAATACCGCAGCATCTATTGTTGAAGAAGCAGATAAACTTATTATTATCGGGACATCTATGCAAGTGTATCCAGCTGCGGGATTAATGCAATATGCAAAACCCGAAGTTCCAATGTATTTTATAGATCCCAAACCTTCTATTTCAGAAACCAATAGAATAAAAGTATATGCAGAAAACGCATCTATTGGTGTTCCGAAAGTAGTTAAAGGATTATTGACAAAATATTAACAATAAGAAAGAAATATAGAATGGATACATCTCTATTGAAATGCTACTTTTGCTATAATAACATGAGAAATTAAATAGATGAATACATAAGATATAATTCATCCCGCACTCTAAAATAAATATACTTTGAAGTCTTTCCCCCCTCCAAATTCAAAGAGTATAGTTAGAAAAACTGTAGACAGCATTTTTCTACTCCTGCTTTTGTTTTCTATACAAAATGTGTTTTCACAGTCTACTGCAAAGTTAGATAGCCTTCGAACTCTTTTTGAACAAGAGTCAAATGATTCGCTAAAAGTTATTCATGAAATGACTTTAGCAAAAGAAATCCACCGAAGTAAACATAATAATGGCAAAGAAATAGAGCATGCAAAAGGAGCTGTTGAACGTGCTCTTCAATTAAACGACACTGAACTTTATGCACGCGCTCTTGACAATCTAGGCTTACTATATCGCTACCATAAGCAATATGACCAAGCTTTAGCTCTACACATCAAGGCTTTTGAACTTATAAAGGATAAAAATGTAAAGCCTATTTACAAGATGATCTTTGCTAATAACGCTGGTGTTGCAGGGCGTTACAATCATAAATATGACACAGCCACTTTGTATTACATGGAGGCGTTAAAGATTGCTGAAGAAGAAAACGACTTAAAAAACATAGCAATCTCAAGCAACGGAATTGGGAATACTCTCAGCAATATTCCCGGTCGTGAAAATGACATTATGCCTTATTTTGAACGAGCTTTAGAGGCAGAGCAAGAGCGAGGAAATACACTGGGAGTAGCAATGAATTATCTCTCAATAAGCGATTACTACATTAGCATTAGAAAATATAACACAGCCCGAAAGTATCTCGATAAGTTAATCGAACTGAATAATGAAAGAAATGACCTGTTTGGATTAGCCATTACTAATGAATTTAGAGGAATCTCATATTTATCTGAAGGGTTAGACTTAGACAAAGCAATTTCATACTTTCAGCTATCTGCAGATCAATTTAAATCATTAAATAACCGCCATAAAGAGGCTGCTATTCTAATTCACCTTGGAGACACGTACTTCCAAAAGCATGAATTTAATAAAGCTGAAGAATACTATTTACAATCTTTAACCCTTTCTAAATCACTGAATGAACTAAGGTTAATTAGCTCAAATGCTCAAAAACTATCAGATTTATCAGAAAAAAAGAAAGACTACCGTTCTGCTCTTTCCTTTTACAAGCTATCTCAAACCTACAAGGATAGCATAAAGCTGAATGAGCAAAATGTCAAGATTGAAGCGCTTACCCAAGAGTATAACTTAGGAAAAAAGGAAAGTCAAATTCAGCTTTTAGAAAAAGACAAGAGCCTTCAACAAGCAATTTTAGAATCACAAAACGAACAACTCGAACAGAAGCAAGTTATCAATGTGTTTTTAGGTATAGGATTAGTATCCATCCTAATTATTTTCTTTTTGCAGTATAGAAACTATCGTATTCGTAAAATCACAAACGAACGTATAAGTCAAGCAGAAAAAGAAAAATTAAATACCATATATGAACGCAATCTTGCACAAGCAGAAATTCTCGTTACTCGCCTACGGGTAAATCCACATTTTATATTCAATAGCCTAAATGCTATAACCTACCTCATACAAAGTGAACAAAACTCTAAAGCCATTCAATATCTTGAAATCTTTAGTCATTACACGCGAATGGTTCTCGAAACATCCGAACAGCACCTCATTTCTCTAACTGACGAACTTAAGTTAGCCGAACATTACCTATTGCTAGAAAAAAATCGTTTTGAAAAAGATTTTGAATTCAATATCATAGGTTCTGAAAATCATGAAATTGATGATGTTTTTATACCTCCTTTACTTCTTCAACCATTTTTAGAGAATGCAATTTGGCACGGTCTATTAGTTAGTCCTAAAGATGAGAAAATTTTAAGCATCAAGATAATTTATGATGATCTCTTTACAAAAGTCATTATAGATGATAATGGGGCTGGAAGAAAAGACAAGGAAACCGAAAACACAATTAAAACCCATAAGAGTATGGGAACTCAAATCATAAAACAACGTATCGAACTGTATAATAAAACTTATTCTGGAAATATAAGTTACAAAATCATTGATAAGAAAGATGATGAAGGAAGACCTTTAGGAACACAAATCGAGATTATTCTTGAAAACACTTCAGACCACTTTCCTTTCTATCGAAACCGCACAACGAAGTAAATAGTTCACATAAAAAAACAATCATTATTTAAAACGCTATTTAAATTCTCTTTTGGTTATTAACCTTCTAAAGCTTTTGTTTAACCAAATACATCTTGTTTATAAACTACAGTGAATAAAAAAAGCTGAACAATGTTGAAATTGTCCAGCTTTAGGTATAAAGCTTTCAATATGTTTATATTACATAGAGCAATTTGAAACCGTTTCAACCTCGATTCCTGCATTTTTAATAGCGGCAAAACCACCTTCTACATTAACTATATTGTGAACACCTCTACTTTTCAAGATAGACGCTGCAATTACAGATCTATAACCACCGGCACAGTATAAATAGCATTTCTCTTCATTTGGGAAAGCACCAACATAATCATTTAAAAATCCTAATGGTGCACGTTCTGCACATGATAATCGGGCATTTTCGTATTCACCATCGTTTCGAACGTCAAACACTTTAACCTCTTCATTCATTTTATCCTTAAACTTCTCAGCTTCCACAGACTCTAAGCTGTCTATTTCTTTACCAGCTTTTATCCATGCCTCTACTCCACCCTCAAGATATCCTAGCGTGTGATCAAAACCAACTCTTGACAATCTAGTTACGGCTTCTTCTTCTCTTCCTGGCGCTACTACCAACAGTATTTTTTGCTGAACATCTGCCAATAAAGCACCTACCCAAGGAGCAAATCCACCGTCAAGACCAATGAAAATAGATCTCGGAATATGCCCATTTATAAAATCACTTTGATGACGTACGTCTAAAACTATTGCGCCTGTTTCATTAGCAATTTGCTCGAATGTTTCTGGATCAAGTGGTTTTGTTCCTTGTTCCAAAACATCATTTATTGAATTATAACCTTCTCGATTCATTTTAACGTTCATCGGAAAATAAAGAGGCGCAGGTGCTAATCCTTCGGTTACTTCTTTTATGAATTCATCCCGAGTCATATCTGCTCTTAGCGCATAATTCATTTTCTTTTGGTTACCCAAGGTATCTACGGTTTCTTTCATCATGTTTTTTCCACATGCAGATCCAGCACCATGAGCAGGATAAACAATAACATCATCCGCAAGAGGCATGATTTTATTTCGCAAACTATCAAATAAGATGCCTGCTAAATCTTCCTGAGTAACTTCATTTGCTTTTTGGGCAAGGTCTGGCCTTCCAACATCTCCAAGAAAAAGAGTGTCTCCACTAAAAATTGCATAGTCTTTTCCATTTTCATCTTTAAGCAAATACGTTGTGCTTTCCATTGTATGGCCAGGCGTATGCAATGCAGTTATAGTTACCTTACCTAATTTAAAGACTTGACCATCTTTAGCGATGATTGTTTCAAAAGTAGGGTTTGCATTTGGTCCAAAAACAATAGGCGCCCCAGTTTGCTCAGCAAGTGTTACGTGTCCGCTTACAAAATCTGCATGAAAATGGGTTTCAAATATATATTTGATTTTAGCATTGTCTTTTTCTGCACGTTCCAAATAAGGTTTTGTTTCTCGCAGTGGGTCAATAATAGCTACTTCCCCTTCACTTTCAATATAATAAGCACCTTGTGCTAAGCATCCAGTGTAAATCTGTTCTACTTTCATATTTTCCATTTTAGGCAAATATAAGAATTGTGCACTCCATTATAGCTATCAAAAATGTTGAAACATAGTTTTTCACAAAACTTTTGCAAATAGACCTTTAACTTATTTTATCTTTACTCACTAACCTTAAAAAATTTATTAGATGAAAAAATTAGTATTAATTCTTCTCACGATAGTAGTTGTAGCTTGCTCTTCAAATAACACAACAGATGAAGAAAAAGTTCGCGAAGTTGCAAAAACAGATATTATTGAAAAACTAGAGCTTCCAGAAGGAACCAAATTTACCGATGAATCTATTGAAGTTACCCAGAATCCAGAAGTCGTAGATGGTCCAAATGTGGAATACATTGTAAAAGTTACTGTGAAATCTGAAAATGAGGCTGGAGATGAAATTGTAAAGGTTTATAAGATGCATTATAAGAAAATAGCTGATGCAGAAGCTGCCAAAGATCAATTTGAATTAACTTCTTTTGAATAAACTCTATACTAATAACAGATGAAATTTTATTTATTTATTCTCTTGTCATCCTTTATATTATCATGTAATTCCACTCAAAATATAAAGGACAATAAAAAAACTAATGTTGAATATTCAAACAGTATTACTGCTTCTAATTTAGAGAAACTGCTCTATATATATGCTGGAGATGAAATGGAAGGTAGAATGACTGGAACACCCGGTCAACGGAAAGCTTCAGAGTTCATTAGAAATTATTATATTGAAAATGGTATTAAATCACCATTAGGAGAAAGTTACTTTCAGCCAATCCCTGGAGATTATTTTAATGGGTACACCAAAGGTAATCCATCAGAAAATGTTCTTGCATACATCGAAGGATCCGTATACCCAGAAGAAGTTATTGTGATCACCTCACATTTGGATCATGTAGGCACAGATGCAAAAGGAAACATATATAACGGTGCTGATGACGACGGAAGTGGAACCGTAGCGATGATGGAAATGGCAAATGCATTTCAAAAAGCTGTGAACGATGGGTACAGACCTAAAAGATCAATACTTTTTCTACATGTAACAGGTGAAGAAATTGGGCTTTTTGGATCTAGATATTATGTTGAAAACCCAATATTTCCATTGGAAAATACAGTCTGTAATCTAAATATAGATATGATAGGCAGGATTGACCCTGATAAAAGCGATAACCCTAACTACCTATATTTAATTGGGAGTAATATGCTTAGTCAAGAACTTCAAGACGTTTCGGAAGCTGTAAATGAAAAACATACAAAATTAGAGCTAGATTATAAATTTGACGCTCCTGATGACCCTAATCGCTTTTACTACAGAAGTGATCATTATAATTTCGCAAAAAATGGAATTCCTGTTATTTTTTATTTTAACGGTGTTCATGAGGATTACCATAAAATGACAGACACCCCAGATAAAATTGAATATGAATTATTGGCAAATAGAACAAAGTTAATTTTCCTAACAGCCTGGGAAATAGCAAACCAAGATAACAGACTGTCAGTAGACGGAAAATA
>DATGMT010000069.1:0-24434 GCA_035307265.1 Aequorivita sp. | reverse complement strand
CTTTCTTCAGAAACATCTTACTCTGAAACTGCAACATTTACAACAGAAATGACTTACTGTACTCCTATGTTAGACTGTTCAGATGGAGACATGATTACAAATGTTAATTTCCAAGAAATAGATAACACAACAGCATGTAGTTCTGATGGTTATGGAGATTACACAGATATGGTAGCAACAGTTCAAGCTGGAGGTACTTATCCAATTTCTGTATCAGTTGGAGATGGATGGTCTTCTGAGTCAGTATCTGTTTGGATAGACTTCGATAATAGCGGAAGTTTCGATGAGGATGAATTCTACTATATCGGAACAGGAAGTGATGAGGCTTTAATTGGTGATATCATTATTCCTGCAGACGCTGCAAACGGCGACTATAGAATGAGAGTTCGTGTTGCTGCAGTAGGCGCAGATACAGCTACTTGGGACATGTCTTGTGATGAAGATCAGTTCTATGGAGAAACTGAAGATTACACTGTAACAGTAGACGGTGTAGTTGGAATGGATGACCATTCAGCTGTAACTTTCTCATATTATCCAAACCCAATGAGTGATGTTCTTTACATTACTTCAAGTGAGAATGTTGAAACAATTTCGGCTTATAACGTTATAGGCCAGGAAGTACTATCAAGCAAGAAACTTGTAGATGGTAAAGTAAACGTGTCAACATTGCCAAGTGGAGCATATATGTTTAGAGTGACATTTGAAAATGGGTTTACTGAGAACTTTAAAGTTCTTAAGAAGTAATTAACTAATTAATTATTTAAATAATGAAAGCTGCTCCCAAAAGGAGCAGCTTTTTTAATACCATGTTTTTAAAAATTATTCATAGTGTATTTCAAGCAAAAGTTATATTATTATACTATAGAGTAAACTTGAGGTTAGGTTTGATTTTAATACAATTAGGGCTAGAGTAATAGGTGTGATTCGGGAGAAAAACATACCTTTTTTTATAACGAAGAGTAGTTAATTATAAGAGATCACAAGGGTGTATAGAAGAATAGAGATTGGGTTGAATTATAGTTGTATAAATGCTTTTTGCCCTAGAAACAAGTGTTGAAAACTTAGCTAGGGAAAGAATTATTCAAATAGATAAATGGTGCTTAAGAGTTGGGGATATAGTTGTTTTCTACGTTAGATTCTTTTCGTTCTCCATATCAATAACTTTTGCAACTGTTTTAACTAGTCGGTCGTGATTTTTTACAAATGGATTTGTTTCATCCCAAACATATCCGGCTAGCACAGAGCATATTTGTTCTTTGATAACTGGATTTTCAGGTCGGTGAAAGAATATTTTTTGAAGATTTCCGGTGTACCATTCAGTTACATAGGTTCTGAACACTTCTACTCCTCGCATAATGTATTCTGTATAGTCTTTTTCCCAGTCTACATTTTCTCCATTTAGTTCTTTTGTAATCAATTTTGCAGCCAATAATCCAGACTCTGTTGCGAAAGTCACTCCAGAAGAAAACACTGGGTCTAAGAATTCGGCACTGTTTCCAGTCAAGGCATATCCTTTGCCATAAAGTTGTTTAACCGCTTTTGAATAATCGGTGATAATTCGAGGTTCAAAAAGGAAGTCGTATGGTATTATACGGTCGTAATAATAGTTTGAAAGCTTAAGCATTTCCTGTAGCTTTTCGGTAGAGTTTCCTTTGTATGATTCTATCACCTTTGTGGGGCCAACAAACCCGATGCTAGTTACGCCATTTGAAAATGGAATTACCCATAACCAAGTGTCGCCTGTAACAACATCAAAAGTAATTATAGTTCCTTCTTCTCCTTTAGGGCGGTTTGTTTCTTTAATGTGAGTGAAGATTGCTGAGTGCTGAGGTAAGGATGAAGGAGTCTCAAGATCGAGTAGTCTTGGTAAAACTCTTCCATAGCCGCTACTATCTATTATAAATTTAGCGTGGATTTTATATTCATTTCCGTTTTCATCCTTAACACTTGTTGTGGAATGTCCGTTATCATCAAATGTAACTCCGGTAACTTCGTGTTGAAAAGAAATGTCGCCACCTTTTTTGATTACATCTTGAGCTAGTGTGTGATCAAAGTCTGCTCGAGGTACTTGCCATGTGTAATCCCATCCTTTAGTGTGTTTTTTGCTAAAGTCAAAATTACAGACTATATCTCCTTTCAAAAACCGTGCACCTGGCTTTAGTTCATAATTTCGAGCTTCCAAAGCTTTCAATAAACCTGTTTCCTCAAAGTGATCCATACATCTAGGTAAAAGACTTTCGCCTATCACAAATCGAGGAAATTTACTTTTCTCGACTACCTTTGTCTTTATATTATTATTGTTGAGATGTGCGGCAGCAACGCAGCCAGAAGGCCCAGCGCCAATAATTAGCACATCTACGCTAATATCATTCATGTTAAATAAAAATTAGTTGTTGAAAAATTTTAGATTTGCATTCTAAAATAATCAAAATTATTTTACCAATATTGTTTTCAATCAATTAATTGAATCCACTGTAGATGCCAAAATTAGAAGGAAAATTGGAAATAAACGACTTTAAACAAGTCGTTTTCCATCACGAAGCTATCCAACTTCACGAAGATATAATAGAAAGAACACAGATTAGTTTTGATTTTCTGAAAGAGTTTTCTGAAAATAAAATTATATATGGTGTCAATACGGGCTTTGGCCCTATGGCACAGTATAAGATTAAGGATGAAGAACGGATTCAGTTACAGTATAATCTTATTAGAAGCCATTCCTCAGGAGCAGGAAACCCTATAGAACCCCAATATGTTAGGGCTGCTATGTTGGCAAGGATGAATACGTTGAGTTTGGGAAGAAGTGGAGCTCATCCTTCAGTAATTAAGTTGATGAAAGAGCTTCTCAATAAAGATATAATTCCATTAATTTATGAGCATGGTGGTGTTGGGGCAAGTGGTGATTTGGTTCAGCTTGCGCATTTGGCGCTAGTGTTGATTGGCGAAGGTGAAGTGTTTTATAAAGGTGAGCGAAAGCCTACTGCTGAAGTTTTTGAATTAGAAAACCTACAGCCAATCAAAGTTCAACTAAGAGAAGGATTAGCATTGATGAACGGAACTTCGGTTATGACCGGGATAGGTGTTGTAAATGCTATAAACACAAGGAAAATTTTAAAATGGGTAATAAAAGCATCTTCTGCTATAAATGAAATAGTAAAAGCCTATGACGATCATCTTTCGTTTGAGTTAAATGAAGCAAAGATGCATAGTGGTCAGCGAGAAATAGCACAAATGATGCGGTCTCATCTAAGAAACAGTCAGCTTACCCGAAAACGAGAACACGACTTGTATAAAGAAGCAAAAGACGTTGTGTTTTTTGAAGAGAAAATCCAAGAATACTATTCGTTGAGGTGTGTGCCTCAGATTTTGGGGCCTGTGTTAGACACTTTAGATATAGTAGAGAAAACACTTATCAACGAAGTGAATTCAGCTAATGACAATCCTATAGTGGATGTTGAAAATAAAAATGTATTTCACGGCGGTAATTTTCATGGGGATTATGTTTCCTTAGAAATGGATAAGCTAAAAATTGTTGTTGCTAAAATGACTATGTTATCTGAGCGACAATTGAATTACTTAATGAATTCTAAGCTAAACGATATTTTACCTCCTTTTGTCAACCTCGGAAAGTTAGGGTTGAATTTTGGAATGCAGGGAGTTCAGTTTACTGCAACTTCAACAACTGCCGAAAGTCAGATGCTTAGCAATCCGATGTATGTGCATAGCATCCCGTGTAATAACGATAATCAAGATATTGTTAGTATGGGTACCAATGCAGCATTGATTTGTAAAAAAGTGATTGAAAATGCTTTTGAAGTTGTTGCGATAGAGTTAATAACTATAGTTCAAGCTATAGAATATCTTAAAGTTCAAGATCAAGTATCAACTGAAACAAGAAAGATGTATGATGAAATTCGTGGGATTGTTCCGGTTTTCAAAGAAGATATGGTTATGTATCCGTATGTGAACAAGGTAAAAGAGTTTTTGATGACCTCTGCAGATTAAGGTCGTTATAAACATTATTTTCATTATATTACGTCAACTAACTTAAAAACCATTAAACGATGAAAAGATTACTATTATCAACACTAGCCATGTGTTTGTTTACCTTTGGTAGCATTGCACAGGAATTGGCATTAGTAGTTGAAAAAAAGGAAGCTGGATATATCAATAAATCAGGAGAATATGTGATTAAGCCTCAATTTAGAAAGGCTGATGATTTTTCTGGGCGATATGCAGCAGCTATGAAAGACAAGAAGTGGGGCTTTATAGACGCCACAGGTAAGTGGGTAATAGAACCACAATATGATAAAGCAAAGGCCTTCAATTCAGGATATGCCTTGGTGTTGGAAGATAAGGAATGGAAATATATTAACAATAAAAATGAAACTCTTACTGTTCCAGCAACTGATAAGTTCTTTGATTTTAACGATGGAGTAGCATTTATTCGAGTTGACAATAAAATCGGTCTTATAGATACTAAAGGGAAAACCATTCTCGAACCCAAATATGTTAAGATTATGGGGTTTCATGATGGGCATGCTAAATTCCAAGATGGTGATGCTTGGGGAATAATATCAAAAACAGGAGAAGTAGTAGTTCCTGCAGAATATGAAGAGATTTCAAGATATTCTAAATCGGGATTATGGGCTAAAAAAGGAGGAGAGTTTGGCGTTATAAACAACGGAAAGTTCACTCCAATTTCTGGAATTGAAAAGATTTGGGACTTCACCAATAGCTCTAAGCTCACGTATGCTAGAAGCAATGGGAAAATGGGCTTCATCAATGCTAAAGGAGAGTGGGTTATTGAGCCTACATACGATAAAGCAAGAGCTTTTAATGCTGGTTTGGCTCCTGTGGCTCAAGACAAAGAGTGGGGATATATAGACGAATCAGGAAAGATAGTTATCAATTTTAAATACAGAGATGCCGAAATATTCTCAAATAATGGCCTTGCACCAGTTAAAGAAAAAAAACTATGGGGATTCATCGATAAAACAGGCAAGCTTGTAATCCCTATGGAATATGATATCTCAATCCCAATGTTCGGATTCATACAGAGTGGAGATGAAAAAGGTTTTGTCGGGAATACTGCTAAAGTTAGAAAGAAAAAACAGTGGGGCTTCATTAATGAGAAAGGCGAAGTGCTTGGAAAATGGTATAGACACGTAGGTTCTTTTGTCGACACCTCAAAGTAGTAGCTTAAAAATCAATCTCAAATTAACAAAGTAGCTGTTTAAACGTAAATTTCAATACTTCTAACAAGTAGGATTTAATTTCTATTGGCTCATGATCTATAGCCATTGAAGATTGTTCGAATAGATGTGTGAAATTACTCTTAATCCAGCATCTTTATTATCAAAGAAGATAAATGAAAGAAAATAAAACGAAGCAAAAGTTCGCTTTAGTAACCGGTGGATCTCGTGGAATAGGTCGCGCAATCTGTATACAATTAGCGAAAGACTTAGACTATAATCTTATAATTAATTATAACGGGAATAAAGAAGCTGCATTTCAAACACTAAAAGAAGTTGAAGAACTTGGAGGAAAAGGAGAGGTGATGCAGTTCGACGTTAGTGATTCGGAATCTGTGAATAAGGCCTTTGACTTATGGCATGAATCTAATAAGGACGCTATTATTGAAGTGATTGTAAACAACGCAGGAATAACAAAAGACGGCTTGTTTATGTGGATGAATTCTGAAGATTGGAATAGTGTTATTAATACTAGCTTACATGGTTTTTATAATGTCACAAATGCATTAATCCAGAAATTGCTAGTCAATAAATACGGTAGAGTTATCAATATGGTTTCGGTTTCTGGAATGAAAGGGACTCCGGGACAGGTCAACTATTCAGCTGCAAAAGGAGCTGTTATTGGAGCAACCAAAGCGCTAGCGCAAGAAGTTGCAAAACGAAATATTACTGTTAATGCAGTTGCTCCTGGATTTATAAAAAGTGATATGACTGCCGAGTTAGATGAAAAAGAACTTAAGAAGATGATTCCAGCAAATCGTTTTGGAAAACCTGAAGAAGTAGCTCATGTGGTTAGTTTTTTAGCGTCTGAAAAAGCTTCGTATATAACAGGTGAAGTGATTAACATCAACGGAGGTATTTATTCGTAAATTGAAAGAAAAGTGAGAAGAGTAGTAATAACCGGAATGGGAATTTATTCTTGTATAGGGAAAAACTTACAAGAGGTAAAAGAATCGCTGTATGCTGGTAAGTCGGGGATTATTTTCGATCAAAACAGGAAAGACTTTGGCTATAGATCATGCTTGACAGGTTGGGTGGAAGAACCAAATCTAAAAGCACATCTTTCTAGACGTGAACGCATTAGTATTGGTGAAGAAGGAGCCTATGCATATACTGCTACAATAGAAGCTTTAAAGAACGCTAAAATTGATCAGGAGTTCTTAGACGCAAATGATGTTGGGATCCTTTATGGAAATGACAGTACAGCAAGATCTGTTGTTGAATCTGTAGATAAAATCCGAGAGAAAAAAGATACTACGCTGGTTGGTTCAGGGGCTATTTTTAAAGCTATGAATTCCTCTGTAACCATGAATTTGGCTACTCTCTTTAAATTGAAAGGAATAAACTTTACTATCAGTGCGGCTTGTGCAAGCGGTTCACATGCTGTTGGAATGGCGTATTACTTGATTAAAAGCGGACTTCAAGACTGTATAATTTCGGGTGGTGCACAAGAGATAAACGAATTTGCAATGGGTAGCTTTGATGGGCTCGGAGTTTTTTCTACTCATACCGATCCAACAAAAGCAAGTAGACCATTTGATCAAAATCGAGATGGATTAGTGCCAAGTGGAGGAGCTGCCACCATAATTGTAGAAAGTTATGAAAGTGCTATAAAACGAGGTGCGCCTATTTTAGGAGAGATTATCGGATATGGGTTCTCATCCAATGGAGATCATATTTCCACACCTAATGTGGAAGGTCCGGCAAAAGCTATGAAAATGGCTTTAAAACAAGCAAATCTCAATCCTTCTGAAGTAGACTATGTAAATGCCCATGCCACTTCAACCTTAGCAGGAGATGCTAACGAAGCTTTAGCGATTGCGGAGGTATTTGGTGATAAAGGACCGCTGGTTAGCTCGACAAAATCTATGACAGGCCATGAATGTTGGATGGCTGGAGCAAGCGAGGTGATCTATTCTATGTTGATGATGGAGCATTCATTCGTAGCGCCAAATATCAATTTAGAAACCCCTGATGAGGCCGCAAAAAAATTAAACCTTGTTAACAAAACGTTAAACAAAAAAATTGATGTATTTTTGTCCAATTCATTTGGATTTGGTGGAACCAATTCCGCGTTAATTATTAAAAAGTGCAAACAATAGAAATGAATAAAGACCTTATAGTAGAAAAGATTAACTACTTTTTGGTAGATGAGTTTGAGGTAGAGACCGAAAGTATTGAGCCTAAGGCCAATCTAAAGGAAACTTTGGAGCTGGATAGTTTGGATTTTGTGGATTTGGTTGTTGCTGTTGAGGCTAATTTTGGCGTGAAATTAACAGGTGAAGATTTCCTAAATGTAATTACACTACAAGATTTTTACGACCTTATTGAAGCACGAATGGCTTAAAATTTTAAGAGACCAAAATGGCAGGGCAGTGGGAAGGCAAAAGCAAAGGAACAGTCCTCGGGTATAAGATTTTTATTTTTCTTATCAAAAACTTAGGAGTCCGATCAGCGTATGGACTTCTCTATTTTGTTGCTTTTTATTACTTCCTTTTCTCAGTAAAAAGCTCTCGATCAATCTATTATTACTTCCGGAATAGACTGCAATACTCTAGTTTCAAAAGTATTCTGTGTGTCTATAAAAGCTACTATACATTTGGAAAGACAATTATAGATAAAACAGCTATTTCTTCGGGATTAAAAAATCAGTTCACCTATGAATTTGACGGCGTTGAGACCATCATAGACTTACTTGACAAAAAGCAAGGAGGGATTATGATTAGTGCTCACGTTGGTAATTTTGAAATAGCCGAATTTTTCTTTGAAGAGATAGATACTCGTTCTCAAATCAGTTTAGTTACAACCGATGCTGAACGCCAGAATATCAAGGAATATATGGAAAAGGTAACTGTTCGTTCCAATATTAAGTTCATTTTGGTGAAAGACGATATGTCGCATATTTTTGAAATCAACAACTCGCTTTCTAATGGCGATCTTGTGTGCTTCACTGGAGATCGTTACATGAAGGGTAGTAAAGTGATGACAGAATCTCTTTTAGGCGAAACAGCACATTTTCCTGCCGGACCATTTTTGCTTGCAAGCAGGCTGAATGTTCCCGTTTTATTTGTGTATGTAATGAAGGAATCTAATAAACATTACCATCTTTACTCTAGAAAAGCACAGTCAAAAAGCCGCGATGCCCAAGGATTGCTCAAGGAATACACTCAGAGTGTAGAATGGATGTTAAAGAAATATCCGTTACAATGGTTTAACTATTTTGATTTTTGGAGTAAGGATGAGTAGTCGTAACCTGCAAGGCGTTTTACTACGCTTGTCGAAGTTTCTACAATTATCCAGTGAGGTTCTTCCTACTAGGTATTCAAAACCATCTAGGTATTAAAGCTAGTCTGGATAACCAAGAAAATAAAGTATAGAAAATGAAAGAAGTACTCATTGTTTATTATTCTCAAACGGGACAGCTACTTGAAATTCTAAAAAATGTAGCATCAACTCTTTCAGGAGAGAACGTGAAGGTTTCTTACTATGAAATATCACCAAAGAAAGATTTCCCTTTTCCTTGGAAACAAGAAGAGTTTTATGGTGCTTTTCCCGAAACATTTTTGCAGATTCCAACTGAGTTAAACCCCGTGCCTTCCCAAGTTTTACAAAAGAAATACGACCTTGTTATTTTGGGATATACCGTCTGGTATTTAACACCTTCAATTCCTATAAACTCATTTTTGAAATCTCCAGAAGCCAAGCAATTGCTCAGTAATACTCCTGTTGTAACATTGTCTGCAAGCCGGAATATGTGGATTATGGCTCAAGAAAAAATGAAGAGATTACTCTTGGATAATCAAGCAAAGTTAGTTGGGAATATCGCTTTAGTAGATAGAAACCTCAATCATATAAGCGTCATTACAATTGTTCACTGGTTGATAGGGGGAAAAAAAACCAAAATGTGGGGTGTTTTTCCAAAACCAGGAGTATCGGACAACGACATTGAAAATGCATCACGTTTTGGAATACCTATTAGAGAGGCATTGATGAAAGCTGAATATTCTGAACTTCAAACCGACCTATTAGAAGTTGGTGCTGTAAAGGTAGATCCTTCACTAATTGCCACCGATATTCGTGGGAATATGGTGTTTTCAAAATGGTCTAACTTCCTAATAAAGAAAGAGGGAGATAAAAGGCGTAAAGCTCTCGTTTATTTTAAATATTATTTATTATTTGCCATTTGGCTAATAGCTCCAATTGTATTTATTGTATTTTTGCTAACTTATTTACCGAAATATCGAAAAATCCAAAAGGATATATCGTATTATTCATCAGTTGCAATAAAGCAGGATTAATGAAGAATGTTTATATAACTAGAGTTGCAAAATTTCTACCAAATGAACCGGTGGAGAACGATGCAATGGAAGAAAAATTAGGGATAATCAACGGAAAAGTATCAAAAGCCCGACGGATTATTCTTCGAAATAACCAAATAAAAACTCGTTACTACGCCATCGATAAAGATGGGAATGTTACGCACAACAATGCACAATTAGCAGCAAAAGCTGTGGAGGCACTTTGTGATGAGAAATTTACAAAGAATGATATTGAAGTTCTCTCTTGTGGAACTTCTAGTCCAGACCAGATTATGCCAAGCCATACCGCTATGGTTCATGGATTCCTGAAAAATGGAAATCTTGAAATCAATTCGCCATCAGGAGCATGTTGTAGTGGTATGAACGCCCTGAAATACGGTTATATGTCTATAAAATCGGGGAGTTCAAATAACGCAGTATGTTCTGGATCTGAGCGCACTTCATCATGGATGCGATCTGATATTTTTGAAGATGAAGTTTCACACCTAAAAGAAGTGGAAGACAATCCCATTCTTGCTTTCAATAAGGAATTCCTGCGTTGGATGCTATCAGATGGAGCAGGAGCTGTTCTTTTAGAGAGCGAACCTAAAGGTAAGCATCCTTTGAAAATAGAATGGATGGAAAGCTATAGCTACGCCTTTGAGTTGGACACTTGTATGTATGCAGGAGGGGAAAAAATGGAAGACGGTAGCATGAAACCTTGGAGTGAATATCCTTCTAATGTTTGGGGTAAAATGTCGTTATTCGCTATGAAACAGGATGTAAAACTTTTAGGAGAAAATATTCTTGTTAAAGGTGTAGAGAGTATGAAGTTGGCGATGAAAAAACACAATATCACAGAAGATGACATTGACTATTATCTGCCTCACATTTCATCATACTATTTTAAAGAAAACTTATATAAAGAGATAGAGCGCCAAGGAATGAATATGCCATGGGAAAAGTGGTTTCTGAACCTTCAACAAGTTGGAAATGTTGGAGCAGGTTCTATCTATTTAATGTTGGAAGAATTATTCCACTCAGGGAAGCTTAAGAAAGGAGATAGAATATTTCTTCAAGTTCCTGAAAGTGCACGATTTGCTTATGCTTATGCATATTTGACAGTTTGTTAAGATGAATTCGTTCACCAAAATAACAGATAAAGATTCTATCGGAAAGCTCATTCCGCAGAAAGCTCCTTTCGTAATGGTGGATAAACTCCTCTATTTTGAAGAGAATAAAGTGGTTGCAGGGCTTGTTGTTTCAGAAGAAAATATTTTTATAAAAAAAGATAAATTTACAGAGCCAGGCCTAATAGAGCATATGGCACAGACGGTAGCCTTATATACAGGTTATCAATATTTTTTAAAGAAAGAAGATGCGCCAATCGGCTATATTGGCGCTATTAAAAAAGCAGAAATCCTAGAACTTCCGGAGCTTGGAAAAGAGCTTACAACTACAGTAAATGTTTTACACGATATTATGGGTGTAACCCTTGTAACTGCAGAAACAGAATGCGACGGACGAGTGATTGCTTCTAGTGAAATGAAAACTGTATTAGCTCAATAATGAATACTCCAGATATTTCTAAAATTGATATATCAAATTTTTTACCCCATCGTGATCCGATGTTGATGGTGAGTTCTGTTCTTGAAATTGATGGAGATGAAATTACCACTCAATTTAATATCACTGAAGACTGTGTTTTTTTGAAAAATGGAAAACTTTCAGAAGTGGGCTTAATTGAAAATGCAGCTCAAGCCGCTTCTGGCGTTGTAGGACAGACGTTTTTTGACAAAGACGACACCGAAGGAAAAGGAAATAAACTCGTTGGATATATTAGTGCTATTCGAAAAGTTGAAATATTCCAACTTCCTAAAGTAGGCGATACTATTATCACAAAATCGAAACTTATTTCACGAGTAGATACTGGCGAAATGACCATGTGTAGCTTAGCTTCTGAAACTTTTATCGGTGAAAAATTAATTGTATCTTCTACTATGAATTTTTTAATCCATGAAGTCTGATTATGAAGAAAGAAGAAGTACCTCAAGACAAAAGTAACCTCGAATCTGCTAATTTCCGTGAACTATGCTACGCCGTAGACGAAAACGGAAAATACACAACAGCAAACAGTACTGGTTGGGAGCCCAAAACAATTGCTTTATCTAATGCTATAGAAGAGCTTAATAAACGCATTGAAGATGCAAGACAGCGAGTTAAAGCAGGTCAAACAAGCCCGATAGAATACTATATGGAGCTCAACAAAATGGATGTTGGAATATTGGCTAGCTATATGGGATATTGGAAATGTAAAGTTAGACACCATTTTAAACCAAGTGCATTTAAAAAACTAAGCAATAAGTCACTGCAGAAATACGCTGAGGTTTTTGATGTTACTGTTGAACAATTAAAGAATATTGATTGATACAGTACGCAAACAAGAATAACTAGAAATTAGTCCCTACGCACACCTAACTATTGAACTAACAAAAATTTGAATTCAGAAACTAAAATAAAAATAGATTTTACTCACCATCAATCTGCACATTGTGAAAACGGAGTGGTTTCCAATCTTATGAAGCACAATGGTTTCGAGATTAGTGAACCCATGGTTTTTGGAATAGGGAGCGGATTGCTTTTTTGTTATATACCATTTTTAAAGGTAAACCACGCGCCTGTTGTTACCTATCGAGCTCTGCCAGGTCATATTTTTAAGAAATTCGCCAAGAGAACTGGAGTTAAGATCAAAAGAGAGAAATTTAAAGATCCCAAAAAAGCCCAGGCTAGATTGGATGAAAACCTTAATATTGATAATCCAGTTGGACTGCAGGTTGGAGTTTTTAACCTTCTGTATTTTCCCGATGAGTATCGTTTTCATTTTAACGCTCATAACATGGTTGTATATGGCAAAGAAGAGGATAGATATTTAATTAGCGATCCTGTGATGGAAACTGTTACTTCGCTATCTGAAAAGGAATTAGAAAAAGTTCGTTTTGCAAAAGGTGCTTTTGCGCCAAAAGGCCACATGTATTATCCAATTTCATTTCCTAAAAACTTAGAACTTGAAAAAGCTATAGTGAAAGGAATAAAAGATACTTGTAAGTCAATGTTAGCTCCTGTTCCTTACGTTGGGTATAAGGGGATTCAAAAAATTGCAGGTCTCATTAGAAAGTGGCCAAAACAAAAGGGAGTCAAAACAGCAAACCACTACTTAGGACAAGTAGTAAGAATGCAAGAGGAAATTGGAACTGGCGGCGGTGGATTCCGATATATTTATGCTGCATTTCTACAAGAATCAGGTAAGTTAATCGGGAATGAAAAGTTAGTGGAGCTCGCAGATGAAATGACAGAAATAGGCAACTTATGGAGAGATTTTGCATTAGAAACATCTCGTATTTATAAAAACCGTTCCAGGAACGAAGGAACACAAATGGATGCTTATAATGATGTAGCCGATCAACTAGACCATATTGCAAATTTGGAAAAGGTGTTTTTCAATAAGTTGAAAAAAGCCGTTTAGAGAAATATAAACTAAACGAGATGATTTAAGGTCTCAAAATAAATGCGTGATTTCTTTGTAACTCTGTGTATCGATGATTGAAATAGTAAAACTTTCCAAAAAATATAAAGCAGCAGAGGATTATGCAGTTCGCGATCTTAGTCTAAAGATTAAGAAAGGTGAAATCTACGGCCTTTTAGGTCCAAACGGAGCTGGAAAAACAACCCTGATATCTATGCTAACTTCACTTCTAAAGCCTACATCAGGGAGGTTTACAATAAACGGCCTTAATTTTCAAGAAAACAAAACAGAGCTAAAAAATATAATAGGTGTTGTGCCTCAAGAGTACGCACTCTATCCAACGCTTACGGCTTATGAGAATCTTTCCTACTTCGGAAGCATGTATGGGCTTAAGGGAAGTTCTTTAAAAAACTCCATTACAGCACATTTAGAAATAATGGGGCTTTTAAAGTTTGCAAATAAAAAGACTTCAACCTTTTCTGGTGGAATGAAACGCCGCGTAAATCTTATTGCAGGTATTTTACACAAGCCAAAAGTATTGTTTCTAGACGAACCAACTGTTGGTGTAGATGTACAATCTAAAAACGTGATTATTGATCATTTAGAACGACTCAATCAAGAGGGAACGACTATCATTTATACTTCACACCACCTGAATGAAGCCGAGTTTTTTTGCACCCATGTAGCAATAATAGATCGAGGCAAAATAATTGTAAAAGGAATTCCTTCAGATTTGGTAAAAAACCAAGAAGGCGCCAATAACCTAGAAGATGTATTCTTGGCACAAACTGGAAAAGCACTTCGTGATTATGCATAAACTATGGGCATCAACATATAAAGAAATGCTTTTAATCTCTCGTGATATTGGAGGCGTTGCAATTCTATTTATAATGCCAGTATTGCTATTAGTGGTTATTACCTCTGTTCAAGATAGCACCTTTAAGACAATTACCGATTTTAAACTCCCTGTCCTTCTTGTGGATAATGACCAAGGGGAAGTGTCGAAGAGTATTATAGATAACCTAGATGATTCAAATGCTTTCGAAATTATTCAAATAGATTCAGAAGATGAAGCAAGAGATGCAGTGTTTTCAGGAAAGCAACAGCTTGCTATTATTATCCCAGAAAACCTGTCTGCTTCACTTCAAGAGAAAGTAGATAAAAATGTTGGAAGCGTTCTCGAAAGATTTGGACTAGATCAGGAAGAGGAAAAAGTTATAACCAAGGACGACCCAAAACATGAAGTGCGATTGTATTTTGATCCTGCTTCCCAACAAAGTTTTAAAAATTCAATTAAAAACGGAATTGATAAAATGATCTCTCAAATAGAGATTCAAAGCATTTACAATGCATTTCAAAATGAACTTGGTGAAGACGAATCTGAAGATAATATTCTATTTGAAACGGATGGGTTTATAAGCTTTGTTGAAATTCTGCCAACCAAGGGCAATAAGGAAATTATTCCAAACTCAGCACAACACAACATCCCTGCTTGGGCACTATTTGCTATTTTCTTTATCATTGTTCCGCTTTCAATAAACATTGTAAAAGAGAAGAATCAAGGAACATTTGTTAGGCTTAGAACCAATCCTGTACCCTATGCTATTGTCTTGGGAGGCAAGACAATTGTATATCTTGGAGTGAGTCTAATTCAGTTTACCTTAATGCTATTAGTAGGACTTTATCTCTTTCCTTTAATCGGTTTACCAAACATCGACGTGTCGGGCAAATTAGCGACGCTTTATGCCGTTGCACTGTTTTCTGGACTTGCTGCCATTGGTTTGGGGCTACTATTAGGCACAATTGCTAAAACCCAAGAACAATCGGCTCCATTTGGTTCTATTATGGTTGTGATTTTGGCAGCCATTGGGGGAGTTTGGGTTCCCGTTTTTGTGATGCCAAAATTTATGCAACTGCTATCTAGAATATCACCTATGAATTGGGGCTTAGAAGCTTTTTATGACGTCTTTCTAAGAAATGCGTCATTTGTGAAAATCCTACCTGAAATTTCGCTATTATTGTTATTCTTCATTGTAACACTTCTTATTTCGATAATTTATAATCGTAGTCAAAATGCCGTTTAAAAACAATTCAGAAATTAGTTTTACTTCAAAGGTTAGAGTCCGTTTTACAGAAACAGACCCACTGGGAATTGTGTGGCATGGAAACTACATTCAATATTTTGAAGATGGGCGAGAAGCCTTCGGAAGGGAATATGGAATTTCCTATTTAGATCAAAAAGCACATGGCTATACTTCGCCTATCGTAAAATCTACTTGCGAACATAAGTTGCCTTTGCGCTATGGAGATGTAGCTACAATAAACACTCGTTTTATTGATTCGGCTGCTGCTAAAATGATTTTTCAATATAAGATATTCGACCCTCAAGACAGATTGGTCTGTACAGGAGAAACGATTCAAGTATTTTTAAATGAAAAAGGAGAGCTATCCTTGACCAATCCAGAGTTTTTTGCAATTTGGAAAGAAAAAATGGGGCTGTAGATTATGTCAAAAACGTATCTTTCATATAATAACATTTTATCAAATTTAGGATTTACTAGCCAAGCGGTAGTCGATAATATATCGAATGAAATCTCGGGTGTTCAAAAGATTAATAATCAGTCGTTGTTGCCAGAAAGCTTCTGTGCGTCGATGATTTCTTCAGAAGAATTAATTGAAAAGTTTAAAGAAATTTCAGATCCATCAAGATATACCAAGTTGGAGCAAATGATGATTCTTTCATTAAAAGAAGTAATCGAAGCTTCAAAAATCAAGATAGACGAAAAGGTTGGATTGATTGTTTCAACTACAAAAGGGAATATAGATGTTTTAGAAAAAGACAGTAGTTTTTCCGAAAGTAGATCATACTTGAGTGAATTAGGAAAAACAATTCAAGAATATTTCAGCTTTAAAAATGAAGCTATTGTAGTTTCTAATGCATGCGTTTCGGGTGTTTTGGCAATTTCAGTAGCCAAACGATTTATAGCAGCAGGAAAATACAAACATGTTTTTATCGTGAGTGGCGATTTAGTTACTAAGTTTATTGTGTCTGGTTTTAATTCGTTTCAAGCATTATCTGCAGAGCCTTGTAAGCCATACGATAGCGATAGAATAGGGATAAATTTAGGTGAAGCTGCGGCAAGTGTTTTAGTTACTGCAGAAGATACAAATCTTGCAGAAGAAGCTGTAGAAATTCTTGGAGATGCAACTTGTAATGATGCTAACCACATTTCGGGACCTTCTCGAACAGGAGAAGGATTATATAGAAGTGTTAAGTCTGCTTTAGAAGAAGCAGAGTTAGATGGTTTAGAAATTGATTATATTTCAGCTCACGGAACTGCAACCTCATTTAATGATGAGATGGAAACAATTGCTTTTAGCCGTTTAGGAATGGAAAACGTACCTTTAAATAGTTTAAAAGGTTATTTTGGCCATACTCTTGGGGCTTCAGGTCTGTTAGAGACTATAGTTGGAATGCATTCATTAAAACGGAACACACTTTTTACTTCTAAAGGATATAAAAAGCATGGAGTTTCCAGACCATTGAACATAATTCGTCAAAATAAAAACGAGTCACTGAATGTATTTCTCAAAACAGCCTCAGGATTTGGAGGGTGTAATACAGCTGTAATTTTTAAGAAACAATCGATTAATTAACCATATAATGCTAATAACTAAAAATAAAATGAGCGCTGCTCAAGCCTTGAATAATGCACATTGGATAGCTTTTGCTCCCTTTGTGTTTCAGGCTTCGGTATCGCTTAGAAATCTCGGAATACTTGACTATATATTCAATAACCGAAATACAGGAGGACCTACAGTTGAAGAGATTGCAAAAGAACTTTCTCTAAGTTTATATGGGGTTGAGGTATTGTTAGAAATTGCAGAAAGCTCAAGTATCGTTTCTAAAAATGAAAATGATCAATATGAATTGACCAAAGTGGGATATTTTTTAAACTACAACCCCACTACTAGCGTAAATCTAAACTTCACTAATGATATTTGTTATAAAGGACTTCACCATTTATCCGATTCAATCAAAACAGGAAAGCCAGAAGGACTTAAGGAATTGGGCAAATGGAAGACAATTTACGAAGGGCTCTCACAACTAGAGCCATCAGAACAAAAGTCGTGGTTTGATTTCGATCATCACTATTCCGATAATATCTTTGACGAAGCCATAGAGAAGATTTTTCAGAAAAAGAGAAAAACTATTTTTGATATTGGAGGGAATACCGGGAAATTCTCCATTAAATGTTGTGCTTTTGATCCGGATGTAAACTTAAAAATCATCGATTTACCTGGTCAATTGGAAATGGCTCGTGCCAATGCTGAACAAAACGGTTTTCAAGATCGAATTTCCACACATCAAATTGATTGGTTGTCTGAAAACCCAACAATTCCAACGGGAGCAGATTTAATATGGATGTGTCAATTCCTAGATTGTTTCTCGCAAGAAGAAATTCTCAAGATTCTGAAAGTTTGTGTAGAGTCTATGGGGCCCGAAACCGAGTTGATTATTGTTGAAACTTTTACCGATCGTCAAACCTTTAAAGCATCTCAATTTATTTTGGAGGCCACTTCGTTGTATTTTACCGTGTTGGCTAATGGGAATAGTAAAATGTATCCAGCGAGTGTCTTCTTAAAACTAATCGAAAAAGCAGGTCTTGAGGTTAGTGAAGATGTTGCTATTGGTGAATATCACACCATGTTAGTGTGTAAAATGAAATAAAGTTCTTTTGAAAAAAGAATATAAAATAAAGAGCTATTGTCACATTAAAAACCAATCTGTTTGGGTTAATGGTGACTTGGCATATACGTTAGAGGCGGAAGATTTCTCAGGTTTTGCAAAAAGCACATATAAGTCTTTAGGCTTGAAATATCCTAAGTTTTTTAAAATGGATAACCTGAGCAAACTCGCGTTTTTAGCATCAGAATTTATTTTCAAGGAAGAAGTTTTAGACGAATTAGAAAACAATATTGCGTTAGTGTTTTCTAATAATGCATCGAGTTTAGATACCGATAGAAAGCATCAGGACTCCATCCAAAATACAGAAGAATACTTCCCGAGTCCAGCAGTGTTTGTTTATACGCTACCCAATATTTGTATGGGAGAGATAAGTATCAAACACAAACTTTATTCTGAGAATAGTTTTTTTATCTTTGCCCGCTTTAATGCTGAACATTTGCAGCTGTATGCCAATGGGTTATTGCAAAATGGAAAAGCTGAGAAGGTGCTGTCGGGCTGGATTAATTTTGACGACAATAACTATGAAGCCTTTCTTTATCTAGTTGAAGAAGAAGGTGAAATTAAACACAATACTGAAGAAATAATTAGATTATACCATATATTATGAGCGAGTTAAAAGAAGAATTGAAAGCAAAAATCATTGAGCAACTAAATTTAGAAGACGTTGCTGTAGAAGAAATTGCTGATGATGATACCTTGTTTGGTGATGGACTTGGGTTAGATTCAATTGACGCTTTGGAGTTGATTGTAATGCTAGATAAAGACTATGGAATTCGTTTAAGCGATCCGAAGGAAGGAAGAAAGATTTTTGAGTCTGTTCAAGTAATGGCAGATTATATCGAAAAGCACCGCACGAAGTAATTTACGGTATAAAGACCTCTTGACTGCGATCGAGGGGCGCTTACCGATTGGGTGCAATCGAGGCTATTCATAGGTCGAGCACAGTCGAAACTTACTTTCTAGTTAACTAAGATTGTCAAAAAGCGGCTTAATTTTTTTTGAAAAGTAAACTTTCACTTACTGCAGGGTGTTGTTTTTTTGAATAATAAAAAAGGAAACCTCCCTGTCGATATTATCTCGTATAAATCAGATGAACAAAGGCGTAGCCATAACCGGAATGGGGATTATTTCTGCAATTGGAAACAATGTGCAGGAGAACTATAATGCGCTTTTAACAGCAAATCACGGTATCTCGAGAGTTGAAAACATTGAAACAATTCAGAAAAATGAAATCATGGTAGGTGAAATAAAACGCACCAACGAAGAATTGATTTCACAATTAAAATTACCATCCAATAACAACTACTCTCGAACGGCTATGCTTGGGGTTATTGCAGCAAAAGAAGCAATAGCAAATTCAGGAATTACCAATATAGAAAAATACAAAACGGGTATTGTTTCTGGAACTAGCGTTGGAGGGATGGATATGACCGAGAAATATTACTACGAATATCTCACCGAAAAGGAACCCCAAAAATATATTGAAAGCCATCATGCAGGCGATTCTACCCAGAAAATTGCAGAACAAATAGGGATTGAAGAAAGTCTAGTGACCACTATTAGCACGGCATGTTCTTCTGCTGCCAATGCAATTATGTTTGGAGCGCGCTTGATAAAATCTGGCAAGCTAGATAGAGTAGTGGTGGGCGGTGCAGATTGCCTATCAAAATTCACCATCAACGGGTTTAAAACCTTGATGATTTTAAGCGACACTTACAGCACACCTTTTGATGAAAATAGAAAAGGACTAAACCTAGGTGAAGCTGCTGCCTATTTGGTTTTGGAAAGTGATAAGGTTGTAAAAGCCGAAAACAAAAAGGTAATTGGTTATGTGAAAGGTTATGGAAACGCAAACGATGCTTTTCATCAAACTGCTTCTTCAGAACATGGAGATGGTGCAACTTTAGCGATGGAAAAAGCCTTAAAAGTTGCAGGTCTAAAACCTTCAGAAATCGATTATATAAACGCCCACGGCACCGCCACTGGGAATAACGATTTATCAGAAGGCCGCGCAATTCTTCGTGTTTTTGGAGAAAAAGTTCCGGAGTTTAGCTCAACCAAAGCATTCACAGGACATACACTTGCTGCTGCAGGAGCTATTGAAGCTGTCTATTCAATCCTCTCATTACAGAACAATGTCATTTTTCCGAATTTGAATTACAAAACACCGATGAAGGAATTTTCTTTAATTCCAGAAACCAAATTGAAAGAAAAGGAATTGAAAACGGTATTGTCAAACTCACTTGGGTTTGGCGGGAATTGCTCGACTGTAATCTTTTCGAAACACCAGTAAACCTATCTAGCTTACTGCTTCATTCTTATTATCTTATATTTACATTCCGAATTATAGAATCAATAGCAGTTTGAATATTAAATTATAGAATGAAAAAAGTCTACATTAACAGTGTCGCATCCATTTCACCTCAAAAAACCTTTGACAATTCAGTGTTTTTGGAAGAGATTACAGAATATAACGACAATGTAATCACTGCTTTCGATCCCGATTATAAACAATATATCCCTCCAGCAGCAGCTCGCCGAATGGCAAAAGGGATTAAGATGGGAGTAGTGGCATCCAAAATTGCAATGGAAGAAGCAGGTGTAGAAACCGTAGATGCCATAATCACAGGCACGGGAATGGGTTGTATGATCGATTCGGAGAAGTTTGTGAGCGCCATTATTGATAACAATGAACAATACCTGACGCCTACTTCCTTTATTCAAAGTACCCACAACACTGTAGCTGGGCAAATTGCACTTGGTATTGAATGTAAAGGTTATAATTTCACATACGTACATTCCGCTATTTCCTTTGAATCTGCTCTGCTCGATGCAAAAATGCAGTTAGAAAATGATGAGGCTAACAACATTCTTGTTGGAGGAGTAGAAGAATTAGGAGCACATACAACCAAGGTCCACCGAACGATTAACCACATAAAACCACATCCAATTTCAATTTCTGAGATGTTGAAATCCAAAACTCAGGGCGCAGTTTTTAGTGAAGGTGCCGATTTTTTTGTCCTTTCAAACCAAAAGAAAGAAAGTTGCTATGCAGAAGTAGTAGCTGTAGAAACCTTAAACACACTTGCTAAAGAGCGAGTTGGAAGCACGATAGAAAACTTTTTAAAAGAAAATGGTCTAGCACCTAAAGATGTGGATGCTGTTGTGTTAGGCAATAATGGCGACGTAGGATATGATGATTATTACCACAGTCTTTCTGAAGGACTATTTAAAAACACCCAACAAGTTTATTACAAGCATTTAGTGGGAGAAAACAATACTGTTTCTGGATTTGGGGTTTGGGTAGCTTCAAAAATTTTGAGAAGTCAATCAATACCAGAAATTGTTAAAATGAATCATATCAAAGATTCAGAAGTGGAAACAATTTTATGTTATAATCAGTACTTAGGTAAAAACCACAGTCTTATTTTGTTGAAGAAATGTTGAGGTTCTACACCATAAACGCCCTTTTTTTAGTAGTCTTTTCGCTTCTATTGTTATTAGATTTTTTTGGTGAAGTGCCTGTTTGGCTTTATCTAGTATT
This sequence comes from Aequorivita sp., assembly GCA_035307265.1. Lineage (GTDB taxonomy): Bacteria > Bacteroidota > Bacteroidia > Flavobacteriales > Flavobacteriaceae > Aequorivita. Next base: position 3,064 of record DATGMT010000069.1, on the reverse strand, counting down.
CGCGTTTTTTTGGATTGCCATTACTGTAATAGGCTCATTTCAAATTAAGTTAAATTACCATCTAGAATCTTTTAATCACAATCATTCAACCACAGAAAATGTAGTTTCTATCACTTTCGATGATGGTCCAAATTTAGAATTCACCCCAAAGGTTTTAGACTTGTTAAAGAAGCATGATGCTAAAGCTACATTCTTTTTAATAGGAAAACATGCAGAGCAACATCCAGAACTCGTTAAGCGAATAATAAATGAAGGCCACACCATAGGGAATCATACATATTCACATTCAAAAAGCTTTGGTTTTTTTCCCACAAATAAAGTTATAACAGAACTGAATAAAGCAGATGAAACTTTAAAATCGATACTTAATAAAAAAACAGTGCTCTTCCGTCCGCCTTTTGGGGTTACAAATCCGAATATAAAAAGGGCGATTGAAAAAACAGGTCATCACTCAATAGGGTGGAGTAAACGAAGCTTAGACACCACTAATATTTCCGAAGAAAAGATATTTAACAGAATCACTTCTAATTTGAAAAAAGGAGATATAATATTACTCCATGATAGCAGTGCGAAAACTGTTTCTGTATTGGAACGCTTATTGCTATTTTTGTGGGCGCACGAATTAAACTCGGTTCCAGTGAATCGACTACTTGAAATAGAGGCTTATGAGTAAATATTGTTTTATGGTGTTTTTTATATTGTTGGGAAGTTTTCTAATAGCCCAGGAAGCTCCAATGACACCTTCCGAAATATCCCTATTTAAGGAAAAAGTTATTTCAGAGTCAAAATCGACCAAGACCATAAAGTCTGATTTCGTGCAATACAAGCACCTAGATTTCTTGGCAAATGATGTGAAAACTTCTGGAAAGATGGTCTTTAAGGCACCGAACCAAGTGAAATGGGAATATACAAATCCTTATAAATATAGCGTAGTCTTCAAGGAAGACCAACTTCTTATAAACGATGGGGGAACCAAAAGCAAGGTTGATATTGGAAATAGTAAACTCTTTAAAAAGCTCAATGAACTAATCGTAAATAGCGTGAAAGGAAATATGTTCAGCGATTCCGATTTTGAAGTTTCTTTTCTGAAATCACCAAAATACAACAAAGCTGTTTTTCTCCCTAAGGATAAAAAAATTGCTGAATATATCGCTTCTTTCGAATTGCTGTTCAATAAAAACGATGCTCAGGTCTTTGAGGTGAAAATGATAGAACCTTCAAAAGATTTCACACAAATCATTTTTAGTAAACGAGTTTTAAACAGTGCCATTGATGATTCGGTTTTTAGCAATTAGCCTGTTTTTTATTTTAACCTCTTGTTCCCTTCAAACTACTGAAGGACTTAGGCAAACTGAACTTTTACTTGATGAGATAAGTAATCCTTATTTTGAAAATCAAAGTATAGACTATGTTTACAAAGCCAAAATTGAGGTTTATAACAATAACTTAGGCGGAATTCTAATTATAAAAAAAACTAGTCCTAAAAACCATAGAATAGTGATGACTACTGAGTTTGGAGGGAAACTTTTAGATCTCGAATTTGATGGCAATAGTTTTACAAAAAACTTTGTAATAGAGGAGCTTGACAGAAAGTTTATTCTAAATGTTTTAAAAGCAAATTTTGAGTTATTGCTTATAGATAAAGCAGTTGTAGTAGATGCGTATGAATCGGATATCCATCGTGTTTTTAAAACTCAAAATGATAAACGTTTTAATTTTTATTTCATAAAGAAGTCGTCCAAGAAGCTTGAAAAGATAGTGAACACTTCAAAAACGAAAGAAAAAGTTGAAATTAACTTTAGCTCTTCCGATGGTGAAATTGCTGAAGGAATTTCAATAGTATATAGTAATATCAAGTTGAAAATCGACTTAGAAAAATTTAAAGAAGATGCTAATTAAAGGATTATACACCGTTCAAGGAACCGAGAAAACCGAAAATGGAATTTCTGCGCGAATCCACCTAGACAAAGACCACGAAATATTTAAAGGTCATTTTCCAGGCAATCCAGTGATGCCAGGAGTTTGTATGATTCAAATTATAAAGGAATTGACTGAAGAGGCCACTGGTAAAGATTTGTTTTTGTCCGTTTCGTCTAATATAAAGTTCATGGCCATAATCAATCCGGAAATAAATCCAAACTTAGAGCTTTCAATAGATATAGTGGAAAATGACGATGAGGTGAAAGTCAAGAACTCGACATCTTTTGAAGACACAGTGGCATTAAAGTTGAATGCTACGTTTAAGGTTGTTAGTTAATTTTAGACCCCAAAGGTTTCCAAAACCTTTGGGGTCTCGAAAACCAACATTGATAAAGGTAGGGTCTGGTGTACAATAATAAAACCTTACAATATCCAATGATAAAACCTCACAGGTCTCAAAGACCTGTGAGGTTTGAAGATGCACGATGCACCATAAGTACATTTGAATGTTTAATTGGTATCATCTCAAAAGAAATATTACCCATGCAAAAAACGCTCCTCTTAATTACATTTTTACTAGTAGGATTTTTCTGTAAATCCCAGAACCTATCTGAAACCCGTGCTCAATATCCCTTAGCCCAAGAAAGCGAGGAGTTAACCTCTCAGCTCAATGACAAGCTTGCGCAAATCACTTCTGGTGCTGATCCTGTAATGATGGCGTATAAGGGTGCTGTAAAGAGCTTAATGGCCGATTTTGCAAAGAAAGTAAAGGAGAAAAAAGAATATTTCAAAGAAGGAGTAGAATTGATTGAATCCGCTTTAAAAACAGAACCTAATAACATTGAAATTCGATACCTACGTCTCACTGTGCAAGAGCATGCCCCTAGATTTTTAAAATATCACGACAACATAAGTGAAGACAAGAAAATTATCCTAAAAAACTATCCTTCTATTTTCTCTAAGGAACTTAAAGCGTTGATTCAGGAGTTTATTTTGAAGTCGGAGAGTTTTGATGAGGAAGAGAAGGAATTGATTGGTCTATAGATTATTAACGTTAGTGTGATTAAGAGTTAACTCAATACACCCCCGCTAGCGCACCAGCGGAGGAGTAAGGTTGTTGAATAACTTTAGACCCCAAAGGTTT
>DATGMT010000068.1:0-17267 GCA_035307265.1 Aequorivita sp. | reverse complement strand
TGTTACACCCACAATAATTATCACTTGGTACATTAGTGAACTTGGAACTCCAAAAACGTGGGTAAGTCCGGAGTTAATCTGTCCTACACCAAATCCAATTGTTGTTGCTAGCCCAAAGAGTGTGGTTATCACTGCCATAATATCAATCACATCGCCCATCCATCCGTAGATTCTATTTCCTAATAAAGGATAAAAGGCGGATCGCAACGTGAGCGGCATTTTTCTGTTAAATGTGAAATACGCCAAAGAAAGTCCCACTACCGAATAAATCGCCCAACCATGAATCCCATGGTGTAGGAAGGAAAAGTTAATAGCCTCTTGTGCTATAAGCGCGGGATCTTGACCAGCTAATCGTGGTGGATTTAGGAAGTCTCTAACAGGATCGGCAATACTAAACAATACAAGCCCATTTCCAATTCCAGCACTAAACAACATGGCAAACCAAGCCCACAAGCTAAATTCAGGCTTAGCACTTTTTCCTCCAATTCGGATTTTTCCAAATTTGCTAAATGCCATATAAAGGCAAAAAACGATAAATAAGTTTACGGCTAATGTATAAATCCATCCTCCATGAGCAGAAACAGCAGTTTGCGCCATCCCAAAATAATAATCGGCTTCCTCTTCAAATACAAGAGTGAACGCAACACTAAATATTATAACTGCAAGCGCTGAAAAGAATACAGTTTTATTAACCACCAAACCAAGAAACTTGGAGGCGCTTTCTTTGCGAGTGACTTTAATCGACATAAAGTTTTATTTTTTTAATAAAATGAAAGATAAGTCTAATCTCATAGACTTAAAGATATTGGAAATCTAAAAAAAGATACTATAGCTACTTAACAGTAAACTGCTTGATAGCATATTCGGTTGAAAAATTAGTCAACAACAGACACCTCGAATGATAGGAGGTTGAAAAAATGGGATATGAAAAATATAGTGAATCTTTTTGGCTTCAGATAACTTGAAGTTACGGAGTTTCATAGTTGGTTTTCTAAATTTAACTCCCCTCATTATACCAAAAATTTATTTCTCAAACAAATCTGTATACTTTAAGTTATTTTAAAAACAAAAAACTCCTTTATCTTTTAGGATATAAGTTATTTAGAAAGTTAGTTCCCTCCTATTCTTTGCCATAAATCAGCGAGGAGCTTTTTAGCATCACTCCTGTCCTTTGGCTCTTCTATTATTTTCAACTCGTCGTTTTCCTTTTCTAGAATATAACTAAAAGCATACTTATCTGTATTAGGGTCAACACTCATCAGTCCAAAACGAAGATCATTAAAGAGCATTTGTCCATCTCGTTCGGTAATAGTGTACCAACCTTCAGCTACTTTAATTAAACGCTGAATTTTATCCTCTTCTTTCAGACTGCCAAGCGCTTCATGATTTTTTGGATGTGAATGAAATTGAATGGGTTGTGTATCGAAAAAAGAGTAATTTCCAATTAAAAAGGAATCTTCCGTTTCAATATTTGCGGTCCACATAATAGTGTTAAACGGACTAGGTTTGGTCTGTATAGAAATATAATCTATTTCTTGATCGACAAGTGCTTTCTGAAACTTTTGAAAAGTAATTCCTTTTAGAATGATAGTCAAAACCATATAACTACTACTCACGATCAAACCAAGATTGTTGAATTTTTGTCTTTTAGCGCTGCCACGTTTTTGGAACATTGCTAAAATCAAGAAGAATAAAAAAGGAAGTGTATAAAGCGGATCGATCACAAATATGTTCTTATATGCCAATCGTAGGTCAAAAGGCCAGAACAGCTGTGTTCCCCATGTGGTATGTGCATCTAAAAGTGGGTGGGTTACAAAAGTTAGAAACCAAAACCACCACCATTCCTTTAGGCTAGCTCGTTTATCCCAAAGTGCAAGCATCCAAGCAAACAGAAGGCCTACTCCAACAGCAAAAACAATAGAGTGTGTGAAACCGCGATGTATTTCTAGAGCAGTAACCGTATCGGTAAAATATCCAGCAGCAACATCAAAGTCTGGAATAGTGCCAGCTAATGCACCAAGCGCCATTGCCTTATTCCCAATCTTTTTTCCTAAAACCGCCTCTCCAACAGCAGCTCCTAAAACAATTTGAGTGATTGAATCCATAGTTTCCCTAACCCTTGATAGGGGAATTAATTATTATTAAAGGCTCTACTAACTTAATCATTTTTGAATTTTAAAGTATTCTAACAGAATAGCGGAATCTAATCTACTATTTCCATCTTTTTCAATAAAAACGAAGCATTCATATTTTCACAAATTCCAGGCTTAAATGTGTAGTCGAAAAAGAGTTCGTCATTAATAATCTGAGCATCGAAATAGTAGTTTTTCACTTCAGGCATTTCGTCTGCTGCTGCACATAAACTCAAATCGTGTGTTGCAATGATTCCTGTAGAATTACTCCCGACAAGTTTTTCAACAAACTTTCTAGAGCCGATAGCTTTATCCGTACTATTTGTACCTTTTAGAATTTCGTCTAGAATGATGAAATAGCGATCTCTCTTGATTTCATCTACTATAAATTTAAGTCGCTTTAACTCGCTAAAGAAATAGGATTCATCATCTGTCAAACTATCTGTAGTACGCATGCTAGTGATTAGTTTAATAGGGTTGTACACAGAGCTTTTGGCGCAAACAGGCAATCCGATATTTCCCATAACAATCTGTAGCGACACAGTTCTTAAGAATGTACTTTTCCCTGCCATATTTGCTCCGGTAACGATAAAAAATTCTTCAGCATCTATCTGAAAATCGTTAAGAACCATAGTGTCTTCCTTCAATAACGGATGTCCAGCTCCTTTCACATCAAGAACTGATTTTTGTTCACTAATCTTTGGAAAAACATATTTAGTGTGGTTAAACACAAAATTCCCTAAGCTGTTATAGGCATCAAAAAATGTAATTGCATCAAACCACGATGAAGCCTGCGGTCCGTATGTTTCAATCCAGTTTTCTATTTGATAGCTTTGGCGAAGGTCACGAAGTAAAAACCCATTTGCAAGCTGACCGAAAATCATAATATTACCTTGCTCTAGAGCGTCTAAATATCTCGCGAATTTCTTCAAAACCGTAGAAGCTTGTGTAGTTGAACTTACAACTTGATTTCTATTCTCTACCAGTAAATCTGCAGAAAACGTCTCATTTTCGATTTCCAAAAGTAGTTTATGGAATTGGCCAAAAGTACTTTGAACCTTAGAGGTTTGATCTGTTAGATCCTTTATTTTTTTTCCATATCTTCCACTAATTCCGAAGCCTATAAAAAGCCATGTCAACGTAAAATAGCCAGATATAACTCCAAAATAATTACCAACAAACAAAATTAAAGAGACGATTGAAAAAACTATGGACACTGGCTTAACCCATTTTGGAACAAATTTCTGATAGCCTTTTAACCAATTTGCCACTTCTACCGAAGAGACCTCTGTTTCAACTTGGGCAGCTATCGCAGAAAACTTTTGGCGCCACTCAGGCTTCTTCGCCATTTCTAAAATAGCCTTTTGCTTTTTGACAATTTCTTGAGTCGAGTTTTCGGTCATGAGCCTCGCAAGAAGGTCAGATCCGCTGTCTAAGGCTGTTCGATTCATATATTGAAAAAACGAACCGCGTCCAAAAAGATCAATATCCTGACTATAAAAGTGTAGAGGATCATTATATTTTTCTCCAGAAGGTAAATGGTGAAAGTTTCGATTCAACACTTCTAGTTCTGTTTTATTTTGATCGATTAGAGTATTGGTTAAATCGCGCTCATACTTTAATCTATTATGCCTTGTAACCAAGAGAACAAAAAGCACTATAGTAGCTATTATTATAGCTATAACAACAGCAGTTTCATTTTTAGAATTTTCTAACGCGAAATATATGGCCACACAAGCCAAGATAAAGACCAAAAGTCTTATCATGCTTGAGATTGCCAGCTTTCTTTTAATTGCCTTTAGGGTTGCAGCATGCGCTACTATTTGTGATTTATAGAAATCAGAAGGGTTTTTCATAAGTTGATTTTCAAAACTTTATTGGTCTAGATTGTATTTAGTTCAATTTGAAGTTTTTTTGTTAGACCTTTTACCACTAAATCGTATGAATGGTCGATTAATTCGATTACCAATTCATGCGGCAAATTTCCCTCTATTTCCACAGTATTCCAATGTTTTTTGTTCATATGATAGCCAGGAAGAATTAAATCTGGATATTTTTCGCGCAATTCGATAGTTTTTTCTGGATCGCATTTTAAGTTCGCTTTCGCAGGGTTATTGTCTAAACCTATCAACGCAAACATTTTATCCATTACCTTAAAGGCAAGAGTTACTTCATCGAATGGAAAACTTTCGGCAACTCCCTTTTTAGAAAGACAGTAGTCTCTAAATTCTTCTATGTTCATTACACCGTATTTCTATTCAAAATTTCATATAAAACTGGTTTACTCGGCGAAGCGTCATTTTCAAAAGATGCCATTTGAAGATTTAATAAATAACTACCATCCTCTATAGAGTTTGGCACATAAATCATTTCTGTTATTGTACAATCGTGTCGAGGGTTGTCGGGATAATTCCAAAAAGCCTTGTGGGCTAAAAGTTTTCCTTCATCATACTCCCGATCTACCGATGGCAAGTCGATGAGTAGATGTTTAACACCTATTTCTCTAAGGTATTTTGAAGCCTCTTGATCTAAATACGGCCAATTAGTGTTAGACCATTTTTTTGATTTCTTACTGATTTTATTTGGAAGCGTTCTGATAATAACAGCTTCTAAATCACTTCCTCTTAAAACCTTTTGTAAACTATCTTTTAAAATAACTTGATCTTCTCCAACCGGTTCCGGAGTTAGTGTCACCAATTCCGCCATAAAAAAGAACGTTTTTAAAGCGTTGTTTACTGAATAAAACTGTTTAGATATATGACCATAGCTTTCGGTATGCGTACCGTGTGCATGTGGATTGAAAGCCACATTGTTGAAATTAACCGATCCTCCTTCTGATACTTTCCCAACCCAATCTCCCATAACAACAGGACTTACAACAGGTTTATCTTGATACCATGCTAAAGGATTTTCAGTTGAAGATTGAAGCAAAATTGAAATATCAATAGGCTTTGAAAAATCGACTTCAATTAGTTGATCGATAAGTTGAATAGAAGCTTTCACGTTTTGAGAATTATTGAGTTTAAATATACAACTCTAATTTTGTTTTCTATTAAAACCATTAAACCCAAAACAGTTCACTTGCAATTCCGTCTCTAATAAATCTAGATTTCGGAGTGACTTTAAGCGTATTATCTTCAATTAATAGAAAGCCTTCTTTGAGGTGAATTCGAGCTTGATCCATCAAATAGTTCAAAAACTCTTCGCCGTATTCTTGTTCAATCTTTTTTAGTGACACACCTTTTGAAGTGCGTAAGCCTGTCATTACATATTCATTGTACTTATCTCTAGTGGTAAGCACCTCACCATCCGAAGGTAATTCTCCCTGTTGAATACCCTTAATGTATTTTATATTGTTTTCTACATTCCAACTTCTACCTCCACCGTCATAACTATGGGCTCCAGGACCTATGCCTATGAAAGGTATTTCTTCCCAATAGGCCGTATTATTTCGTGATCTAAAACCTGGTTTTCCAAAATTAGAAAACTCATAATTTTCATATCCTGATTGTTCCGTAACCTTCAAAAGAGTTTCGTAATGTTTTTCGGCAGCGTCTTCATCTATGGGAGCTACAACGCCCTTTTCAATAAAAGTTTCTAAAGCTGTTTTTGGTTCTACTGTTAAAGCATAACAAGAAATATGCGGCACATTTAGTCCCAAAGCAATATTTAAGTTTTCCATCCATCGGGCTTCAGACATTCCGGGAACTCCATAAATAAGGTCTATACTGATATTTTCAAAGTGTTTCTTAGCTTCTTTAATACTTTCTAAAGCTTCGGTAGAGTTATGGGCGCGATTCATCAACTTCAAATCTTCTTCAAAAAAAGATTGAACGCCAATACTCAATCTGTTTATAGGTGATTCTGCCAATTCATTAATTCGGGTTGGGGTTAGATCATCTGGATTAGCCTCTAATGTTATTTCAGGATTTTCTGAAATATTATAATTAGAAAAAATCGTTTCAAAAATCTGTTTTAATTCTTCCGAAGTCAATAAACTAGGTGTGCCTCCGCCAAAATAGATAGTTTCAACAATTCCTGTTAATTCATTTTTCCGAAGTAGTAACTCTTTGCAAATGGCATCAACTAATTCGCCTTTCCTTTTAAGTTTAGTTGAAAAATGGTAGTTGCAATAATGGCAAGCTTGTTTACAAAAAGGAATATGAAGGTAGATTCCAAATTGTTTTTTTACTGTTTCGGGGTTTTGCAATTTCATTTTTCATCGATTTTTAAAAAGTAATGTCCACAGAATGAAACTAAAAGCTCGAAAATCACTGTAAGAAATCCTTTTGTTAGTTCAAAATTACCTATAATTTTGTCGATTGGTGCGTTCTTTTTAAGAAATGGCGTGCTGTGAAAAACCACATAAAAAACCACTAGAAATGCGCAACCACTATTTACTCTTTTTTGCCTTATTCTTTTCTATTTCAATCTCTATTGCTCAAGAAAAAACAGAGGACCTACGGGTTGGCTATGCAGGCTCTGCACCTTTCATCGTTCACGAAGGAAAGAAGGTTGACGGAATTGTAATTGATATTTGGAAAGAAATCGCTTTTGGATTAAAGAAAAACTTCGACCTTGTTGGATATGAAACAGTAGAAAGCGGAATCGAGGCAATCGACAAACATGAAATCGATATCCTGATTGGCCCGATTACTATCAACTCCAATCGTGCTAATCTCGCATCCTTTTCTCAACCATTTTACAATACCGAATTAGCAATATTAGCTCCCATAATGGAAGCGAGCATCTGGGATCGAATCAAGCCATTTGTTTCAACCACTTTTCTTTATGCGGTTATTGTTTTGATGGTTATTCTTAGCATTGTTGGGTTTCTATTCTGGATTGTAGAAGGACGCAAATCGGAAGAGGATTATGGGAAAGGTGCCATCCGTGGAATTGGTTCAGGAGTTTGGTTGGCAGTTGTAACTATGACCACAGTTGGCTATGGCGACTATGCCCCTAAAACTCCGGGCGGAAGATTCATTATGGGATCATGGATGGTGATTTCATTAATTCTCGCCACATCATTTGTTGCTGGAATTGCAACTACTTTTTCAAAAAGCTCTGAAGACGACTTAACAATATCAAGTTTAAATCACCTTGAAAACAAAAGAGTAGCCGTTCCGAATTATAAAAAAATAATGGATAAAATTCGAGATGCTCAAGGAAACCCTGTTCCTGTAAAAGACATTTCCGAAGGGTATCAATTGCTTATTGATGAAAAAGTTGATGCGTTAATTTATGATGAAATCCCTTTGGAATACATTTTTGATACTGAAAGAAAAGATGATTTTCTTCTAAGTAAAAAACGAATTGAATCGCAATATTACGGATTTCTATTTCCCGTTGGAAGTGAATTAAAAAGGAGTGTTGACCTTCAAATTATTCAATTACAGGAGCCTCAAGAAATCAATCACATTGTAGTCGACTGGATTTCGAGAAATTAGTCAGTTTATTTTTTTGATATTCGATCTTCGTTTTGTTTTACAAAAGCTGCCCAACCTGTATAGCTTTTTCCAACTTCGATTCTTCCTGAATTATAAAAATGACAAACAGCTGCTGCCAAACCATCGGTACTATCGAGGTTTTTAGGAAGTTCTTTCATGCCTAAAAGACTTTGAAGCATCTTTGCAACCTGCTCTTTACTGGCGTTTCCGTTCCCTGTAATTGCCATCTTGATTTTTTTTGGAGAATATTCAGTGATGGGAATTTCGCGTGAAAGTCCAGCAGCCATTGCTACTCCTTGTGCCCTGCCCAATTTGAGCATAGACTGTACGTTTTTACCAAAGAAAGGTGCTTCAATCGCAATTTCATCGGGATTGTGGGTGTCTATTAACTCGATAGTTCGTTCAAATATTAGTTTCAGTTTTAGATAATGATCGCTGTATTTTTGCAAACTCAATTCGTTGAGCTGTAAAAACTTCATCTCCTTTCCCACAACTTTGATTAGGCCAAAGCCCATTATTGTGGTTCCTGGATCAATTCCTAAAATTATTCTTTCTGATTTCATTTCTGTTCAAACTGAGTCTCCTGTCTTCACAGGAATTATAGTACTTTAGCACTATGGCCGCGATGCACAAAACTAAACAATATCTACTTGCCCTCGCCAAGGTTTTGGTACTTGCCATCACTTTTGGCTATATATTCTATCGTTTAAAGAGCAATCCTCAATTAAATTTCACTGAATTTATAGACAATATTCTTTCAAAAGGGTATTTAGCTGGATATTTTTTATTTTTTTTCCTTGTCGCTACTTCAATAAATTGGCTATTTGAAACCTTGAAATGGAAATACCTCGCCTCTACTCTAGAAAACATAACTTTAAAAACAGCCTTTAAACAAAGTTTAGCAGCTCTAACAGTTTCATTAGCTACACCTAACAGAATTGGAGACTATGGTGCAAAAGCATTATTCTTTGAACGAAAACAAAGAAAAAAAGTACTCTTACTCAACTTTTATGCTAATGGAGTACAACTACTAACTACCGTAGTATTTGGAATTATAGGACTCGTCTACTTCCTTCAAAAATATGAAGTTATTTACTCTATAAAAGCAATAATTAGTTTCGGTTTAGGCGCTGTTTTACTATTAATTTTCGGTTATTACTTCAAGGAAAAAGAGCTATTAATCAAAGGGTTTTCCATTGGGAAAGTTATAAGATATTTCAAAGGATTTTCAAGCTCACTTAAACTCAAAGTCATTCTTTTTTCGGTTTTTAGATATCTAATTTTTAGTGGAATGTTTTATGGAGCCCTACTATTTTTTGGAGCAGAAATTGAAGCCCTTACAGCTTTTGCATTGATTTTCGCCATGTATCTTTTGGCATCTATAGTTCCTTCAATCTTTATATTCGATGTTGTAATCCGAGGAGGATTTGCAGTCTGGCTATTTTCATTTCCTGAAGCATCGGAATTGGCTGTTTTATCAACGGTTTTGATAATGTGGATTTTTAATTTTGTAATTCCATCTTTAATTGGAAGCTATTTTGTACTCGCTTATCAACCCACAACTCAATGATCGTAGGATTTTCTATACTTTTTGGGATTTACTTTCTATGCTTGGTTGCATTGATAATAGGGTTTAGAAAACTAAAAAGGTTTTCTCCAAAAAACATTCATCCTGATACTTCCTTCACTATAATCATTCCTTTTAGAAATGAATCGGGAAACCTACCTATACTTTTAAAGAGTATTTCCTCCCTTGATTATCCACCTAAACTTTTCAACGTTCTTTTTGTGAATGATGATTCGAACGATAATTCTGAAGAAATAATTCAGAAGTCGATCGAGGAGAGCAATGTTTCTATAGAGTTGATTCAAAATATTCGTGTTTCTAACTCCCCTAAAAAAGATGCTATTTCCACAGGTGTAAAACATTCTAAATCTGAATGGATATTAACTACAGATGCAGATTGCGAACTACCTAAAAACTGGTTGAAAACGTTTGATGCATTTATTCAAAGCAAACATGAAAACAACCACAATCTAGTCATGATTTGTGCTCCTGTAATTTATAAATCTAATGGAAGCTTTATAGAAACTTTCCAAGAGTTAGACGGCTTGAGTTTACAAACTGTAACCATGGGAAGTTTTGGACTGAACAATCCGCTATTGAACAATGGTGCCAATCTTGCGTATCGAAAAGATGCTTTTGAACAAGTAAATGGCTTTTCAGGAAATAACCACATTGCCAGCGGAGATGATATTTTCTTGTTAGAAAAAGTAAAAAAGGCATATCCAAAGCAAGTCACTTTTCTAAAATCAAAAGAATCTGCCGTTTACACAACACCCCAAACTAGTTGGAGTCAATTAATAAATCAACGAATTCGTTGGGCTTCAAAAACTTCAAAACAAAAAAACCCGTCTTCTATTGTATTAGGATTAATTGTTTTCTTGACGAATATTCTATTTTTAGCAGCTCCTGTTTTAATGATTTTAGATCAAGATTACTTAACCATTTACCTGTTGTTGATATTATCAAAAGTTCTGATTGACTACATTATTATTCAACAATCGGCCATGAGTTTAAAAGTCAATATTTCATTTTGGAAGTTTCTACAACTACCTTTTGTTTATTCACTTTTAATCTTAATTGTTGTTATAAAAAGTTTTAAAGGCAGCTATTCTTGGAAGGATAGACAATTTCATCAATAAGAAATCTGCTTAATACACTACCTATTGACTACTGAAATCTCAACAAATTAAATATTCACAAGTCAAATTATCTATATCAATGGGATATAATATTTATCTTAGCATACTTTAAAATTAGACCCTTATGAAATCACTTACTTCAATTGCTTTTGTATTATTTCTGTTATTTAGTTCTGGTTTATATGCACAGCAAGAATATACTGTTGACGGAAAGACATACACTCTTAAAACAGAAGTTGACGGTGCTTTAACCTTGCTTTGGAACACTGTCGATGGTGAGTATCGATACTTTTCTAAAAAAGGCGAAAACATTGAAGAGTTAACCAATACTAAGGTTAACAAAAAATATCAAGAGGAGTTTAAAGAAGTTCTACAAAGACAAACTACTGATAAAAGTATGTCAACTAAAAAAGTAAATTTAACTCTTCCTAGTTTGACTACTTTTTTTATAGAATATAACACTCTAAAAGATCCTACTTTTACAGACCATAGGCCTTCTACAAACCTAAAGTTACGGCTTGGTGGATTTGCAGGTGTAGACAACAGTATTTACACCTATAACCCTGAAAATGCTATGCATCCACTTGTTGGAGCGGAACTAGAAGTTGTTGACAACTATAAATTAAAAAGACACTCAATGGTGCTACGTTTTGAACAAACTTTTGAAAACAGCGATCATAAGTACTCTTCATCACAATTCTCATTGAACTATCGATTTAAATTCATCAAATCATCAAAGCTAGACGTGTTTATCAATGCGAAATTTGCATCGCTTACTTTTTCTTCGATGGAAATGTCTCAAAAAAATTCAGATGGGAATCTAGAAACTATAAAAACTACAGGGACTGATTATAACGTGCCACTTACACTCGGAATTGGAGCTGATTATCAAGTAGGCAATGGCTATATCACCTTCAACTACAACGATATTGTTGGTTTAAATATGGATTCTAATAAAGAGTTTCCAATTAACTTTACACTTGGTTATAAATTCAATTTGTAATCAATTGGTTTGAACAATCACTGGTAGTTTAAATTTTGTTTTCACAGGAATCCCTCGTTTATAGGCTGGAGCTAAAGGTTGTAGAGAGTCAACACTATTGAGTATCCAATCTTCTAAATAAGGAAAATCCTTTTGAAGTAGTGAATCTATTTTAATGTCTTCCACTAAGAGTTTCCCTTCGCTGTTTACTTCAAAAGTAATCTCAACTGTATCATAGATCTCTCGTGCAGCTACTAATTCTTCTTGGCTTATAGACTTATATAAATGTGAACTGATGGTGTTGATAAAGCAATCCTGTTGTTCTATTTTTTCTACGTTATTTTCACAGTTTGGAAAGGAAGGGTATCGATCTACGTCTTTCCAATTAATGGTTTTTATCTCCTCGTTGAAAATCTCTTCTGAAGAAACCTTTTCAGTCTCAAAAAACTGGCAAGACGAAGCGAGCAACAGCATAAAAACAAATAAGAAACGATGCGTCATTTGAAAGAGAATTCAATTTGAAAATACAAATTTACTGAAACATACACGATTAATATCCAACTCGAGCTATATTGTCCCTAAAGAAAAAATAGAATCCTTACAAAAAGTCAAAACTCTAAATAACAAACACGCTTATTTGTATTATAGCGAAGTGTTATTTACCCATTCAACGTTAAATTTTTTCAATTCTTCAATCAAATCGGGAAGTGACTTTGGATCGAGTATATCCGTATTTATAACTAGCTCCTTTTTATTGGTTTTAATGATGTAGTTTCCTGCAAATTCTTTAACCTGAACAATTTCAGAAATCTTAAGTTTTTTACCGAACCAGTCGTTGGCTTTTATTACACCGTCTGCGATGGTTATATATTTATTTTTTCGTTGATGGTAGTAGCGAATCAAATACATTGCAGATATAAAAATCCAACCATAATCAATTCCAGTGAGCACATCTTTTGTTAGGATTCCAACAAAGAACCAGACAAACCATATCAATCCAAAAATTAGATTGATATTCATGTGTCTTTTTTTATATCCGAATCTCATTTTCTACTTAATAATTTTGGTGAAATTTAATAATAATAAATTGAAGAAGAATGATTGAGAAAAGGGAATTGCAAGAGATTATTTATAGAGTCATCTTTGGTGACATAAATTAGGCTAGATATACCTCCCAATTGAATGAATAGAAAGAGGAAAGTTGGCCGACTTTTAAAAACAGAAACGATTGATCTGATTTATTCAGTCCCCAAAGATTTTGAAAACCTTTGGGAACTTCAAAAAATCTAATTGATATTCACCATGACTCATTCCGATAAAAAATGGAGTTCTTTTTTTAAATCGCTTAGACGTTGTTTGGCGAGAAGACGCATTCTACCTGTTTCTCCAAATTGTTTTAGGTAGTTTTCATAATATCCAATAACTGTTTCTTTATCCTTGAAGTAATTATCGGCAGCAACGGCCAAATTATAGAGAGCGTTTTCGTTATTTGGATTGTTTGATAAGGCTTTTCGGAGCATATCCATTTCCTTTTTATACTCCTTGTTCCTTCTGAATAGTCTAGAAAGCTCATAATATTCATTAGAAAGCGGAGTTTCTAAAAGCCCGATGGCAATATTAAAATGTCGTTCTGCTTTGTCATATTCTCTATTGGTTCGATAGAGCAATGCAACATCATGATGCCATTTTGGATTTAGATCATTATACTTCTGAAATAGGATGCTGTATTGTTCCAATGCTTTTTCAAATTGGAAAGTTTGGGCATAAGCTTTTGCCAGGTTTTCATGCAGGGAAATATAACTATCACCTTTGGAAATCAACAAATTAAAGGTTGTAATGGCGTCATGAAACTCTTGAGAATGATATTCTTTCAATGCGCGTAGTGTCAAGAATCGGGAACTGTTTTTATTGGCAGCCAACCCTTCATCAATAAATGGAACAGCTTCTTCAAACTTTCTGTTTTCAATATAATTTCGAGCAATTTTATAGGTTGCATTTATGTTGTTTTCATCCATTTTATGAACCTGCCGGAAAAAATCAATCGCGGTTGAATCATTTTGAAACTCCTTTATCAGTCCTCTTTCATAGACAAAATTGGGATTATTAGGAAAACGAGAGTGCAAATTTTGAAGTAGGCTGTCGGCTCTCTTATAGTTGGATATTTTCACTAAAAGTTTAGCGTACTCAAATTCGGTTTTGGGGCTTCTTGAGTTTTTTGAAAGCGCTTTTACATATAGTTCTTGGGCATCCATATTGTTTCCAAGTGCTTCATAACTTTTGGCAGCTTCATAAAAGCGGTCATTTTCTAAAAAATATGGAATGGCTTTATTGTATTCGCCTATCTCAAAAAGACTATCTGCTTTTTTAGAAACGGTTAAAGCCGAAGAGGATTGGGCTTCGGCTTTTAAAATAGAAATGAGGAGAAATAAGAATATAAAGTTTTTCATTTGTTTAAGATTACTTCTTTCCTCGCAACGGTATTAAGACCCCAAAGGTTTTGAAAACCTTTGGGGTCTGAGTATTGCTTTTTATTCCACAACATCAAAAACAATCGGTAAGGAATACAAAACGCCAACTTTTTCACCTTTTTGTTCGCCCGGATTCATTTGTGGTAGTAAATTTACTACACGAATAGCTTCCGCTTCTAATTCTGGATGTTTTGCACGGGCTCTAACATCAGTTACAATTCCAGTTTTATCAATTTTAAATTGAACAACAATCCGCTGTCTTCCTGAAATATTCAAATCATTGGCAATACTCGTATTGAAATTCGAATTTATTGACTCTGCTATTTTAGAAGACATACATTTTCTGATAGTTTCGTTATCACCAGAACATCCTGGGTAGGTCGGTACTTTTTCGATAACGGAATATGGAACGTCTGAAACCAGATCTCTTCCCTTTATTATGGTATCAATTTGTACAACAATATTTTCATTCCCTTGATTTATTCTATACTCTTCAATTTCGGCTTCCTCCTGCTCTTTTATTTTATTCAAAAGTTCGGTTTCTGATTGTTGATCGGCATCAACTTTTGGGTTTTCACTACAAGCTGTGTAAAACAACATGCTAAAGATTACCGGCAACAGTAGTAAATACTTTACCTGCGCTCCTTTTTGTGATTTAGATTTTTGTAACATAATGATTCGTTTTTTGATTAGTGACTGCTTGAAAAATGTATTGACAAATGAAATTTGCTCGGTTTGAAATACTTCAGAAAGAAGGTTTTGATAATATTCTTTTTTGCTCTTTTGACTGGAAACCTTAGCATCGGCAATATATTCATGGAGAGTCGAAATTCTATTTTGGAAAAGATATACAGCAGGATTAAACCAAAATACAATTCGGAGCAACTCAAAAAACAATAGATCTATGGAGTGCTTCTGTTGAATATGAACTTTTTCGTGGGAAATAATACTTGGTATATTTATTTCGGAAATATTTTCACCCAAATAAATAGTGCTAAAAAATGAAAAGGCAGTGTCAGTTTTAGGAAGAATTTTCACCAAGTTACCATCGACGTTTGTCATTGCCCCAGAACGCTTAAGCTTAATAATTTTTAGAATTTTAAAACTAAAAACTATGACACTTATGATCATTCCTAAAATCCAAACAATTTTTAGACTACTCAACCAAAAAGAGGTTGAAGTTCCTATTTCCGAAGTAGTGCCACCAACCACCACGGCAGGTAATTCAACATAGTATTCTTGTGGAATATTTTGTTGGATAAATCCGAGGCTTATAAATGGTAGAAGGATACTTAAAACAGCTGTGGTCAATAGGTAAGCTCTGTTTAAATTAAAGAAGGTTTCCTTCTTTAAAAAAAGATCATAAACAGCTAAAAACAGAAATTGATATACGAGTATTTGTAGAATTGTGTGTATCATTTTTTTGGATCTTCAGAATTAATTTCCTTCATAATGTCCTCCATCTCTTGAATGGTTATATTGTTTTTCTTCATAAAGAACGAAACCATACTTTTAAAAGATCCTTGAAAATAGCCATCTACCAATTTGTTGAGTGATTGATTACTATATTCAGATTTTTTCACTTTTGGAAAATAAATGTGTCCTCTTCCTTCTTTTCTGTAATCGACAAAATCTTTACTTTCTAAAATGCGGACTATGGTTGAAACCGTATTGTAAGCCGGTTTTGGGTCGGGCAGCTTCTCAAGAATAGAAGCAACATTGGCCTCTTCCAAATCCCAAAGGATTTGCATGATATCTTCTTCTGCTTTGGTGAGTTGTTTCATTTTTTTCAGATTTTAGATTTGAGACGGGAGATTTGAAATTTGAGACTTAGGACATAAGACTTAAAAAACAATTTAACTGTTTCTACCCTTTATCCTCCGAGCTCTAAACTCAGAAAACAAATATAACTAATCTTTTAGTTTAAACTAATAAATTAGTTGTTAAAATTATTTTCAATTAAAAAAACCCCAAAGGTTTTGAAAACCTTTGGGGTCTGAGTATTATTAAATTTGGATTATTTTAAATCCAAGTAGTCTTTTCTTCGATAGTGGTATTTCTTGTTCCTTCTGGCAATTCGTCATCATATCTTCCCATATAGAAAAAACCGAGACAGCGTTCGCCTTCTGCAAGGTCAACAAATTTCCCTAAGTGTTTTTTAACGGATGGACTGGACCAATACGTCCCAATTTTCATTTCTGAAGCAGTAAGCCACATATTCTGAACAGCCATTGCGGTAGAAGCTATTTCTTCCCACTCAGGAACACCTTCTTTTGGGTCGCGTTGCATACAAATAGCGATAATACAACCTGCTTTCACAGGATTTTCTTTCATCTTCTCATAGGTTCTCTCAGAAAACTTCTCGGCGGTAGCTTTATATGTTTCAGCCATAAACTCCCCTAACGCTTTTTGTGATTCACCATGAAAAACTTTAAATCGCCAAGGTTCAGTGCGTCTGTGTGTAGGCGCCCAATTTGCTGCTTCCAAAACAGTAGTTATTTCTTCTTTAGTAATGGATTGCTCATTGTATTGCACAGGAAATACTGCACGTCTATTTTTAATTATGTCTTTTATCATTTTCTTTTTTTGGCTCGTGAAGATAGTAAATGTTCAAATGGTTTGAAAATAATCTCTAAAGCGCATATTCTTCAAAGCAAATTACATTCATTACTCAATGATGAAGAGTTTAACGCAAGGATCCTTCTGGAAACTGAACTTTATCTGGCGCAGCATTTAGTATAGGCAGAACTTGTTTTAAAATCCGGTTTCGACGTCCAGTAGTATCCTCAGGTTCTACTGGATATGAAATAACGGCTTCCATCCATGCGTAAGCATTATTCCTAAAATAAACTGCTGGCTGCCATTCTTCAACTTTTTTATTTGACAATCGTGGATACTTCTGTTTAAAATCATTAACACACACTTTCATCAAGCAGTCTTCCACAAATTGCAGGTCACTTGTATAGGCCACTTGAATAGCGGTTTCATTCCATATAAACGGCACCTGTGGGCCAGAATAATTAATGATCTCTTCTCTTAAAATCAAACTATTGGGGAAGCGAATAATTCTACCACTTCTTCTGTCATTGACAAGGTAGTCTCCACTACATTCTAAAATTGACGTATCTAAATAGTTTATTTCCACAACATCGCCACGCATTCCGTTTATTTGAATCCGATCTCCCACTAAGTAGGAACGACGGAAAACCAAATATACCCATGCAATAAAAGAAGTAATAGGCGCTTGAAGAGCAAAACCTACAACCAAAGAAAATAAACCAAAACTTACTGCCGCAGCATATAAATTTTGAAATAAGAATGAAGCAACAACAACTAAACTAAAGACTATAGAAAGAAAACGTGTAATACGAAGCAAATTATAGCGATCGCCAACATTGTCTGCTTGATTAATAATAATCTTAGAAATAATCTTGCTCGACAATAAAATCATCGAGATCAAAAACAAACTCATAGTCAGTTTTTTCAAAAAAGGGACATATTCCATCCACGGCTCGAAAAACTTTAAATC
>DATGMT010000067.1:0-2587 GCA_035307265.1 Aequorivita sp. | reverse complement strand
TTCTTCAAATAGTATTGGTAAATTTATTTGGTCTTCTAAATTCATTTTAATGAACCTGAGTTGATCACCATGTAGATTACTATTAACAACTTTATTTTCTTTGATATTTTCTTTTGAAATACCTAGTTCATTAAGTCGGGCAAATTTTAAATTCACATCATAATAGTCATTGATGTTATCTAAACCAACGACATTATGTCCAAGTTTAATAAGCTTTTCACAAAGATGGTATCCTATGAATCCTGCCGCTCCGGTAACTAATATATTTTTGTTTTTCAAGGTGTGAAATTTTGATTTGTAAAGTTGATTATTTGATTTTAAAAATCAGAATTATTGATGCCTATTGAGGAGTACTTAAAACCAATCTCTTTCATTTGATCTTTATTCAATAATTTTCTTCCATCAAACACAAAAGCCGGTTTTACAACCGAATCATAGATTTTCTTCCAATCGTATTCTAAAAATTCATCCCACTCAGTCAGTATAGCGATTGCATGCGCGTTTTCAACAGCTTTGTATGGTTCGTTTACAACTTTAAGGAGTCTTCTATTTTCTTCTGGGCTTCTTGTTCCGAGGTAATCTAAGTCGTCATAAATTCTTTGCTCACTAACCTTTGGGTCATAGACTGTAATTTGAGCCTGTTCGCTAAGTAATGCATCTGCTACATAAATTGCTGCTGATTCCCTTGTATCATTTGTGTCTTTTTTGAAAGCCCAGCCAAGAAAGGCGATCTTTTTACCAGAAACAGTATTGTAAAGCGTGCTAACAATATTATCAGCAAATCTTCTTTTTTGATGATCATTCATTATAATGACTTGCTCCCAATAATCTGCAACTTCGTTTAGTCCATAAGTTTTGGCAATATAAACAAGATTCAAAATATCTTTTTGAAAACAAGAACCACCAAATCCAACAGAAGATTTTAAGAATTTTGGTCCAATTCTACTGTCCATTCCAATTGCACGACTGACTTCGCTAACGTCTGCGCCAGTAACTTCACACAATTCAGAAATAGCATTAATAGAAGAAACCCTTTGAGCTAAGAATGCATTAGCAACTAGCTTAGAAAGTTCAGATGACCAAACGTTTGTGGTTAAAATATTATCTTTAGGAATCCAAGTTGCATAAATATCTACCAAAGATTGCATAGCAACTTTTCCTTCTGCACTTTCTTCACCACCAATTAATACGCGATCAGGTTTCAATAGGTCTTGAACAGCAGTTCCTTCTGCTAAAAATTCTGGATTAGAAAGAATTTGAAAGTTTACTCCGTTTCCAGTATTGTCTAAAATATCTTTAATTGCTTGAGCTGTTCTAACTGGTAAAGTAGATTTTTCTACTACAATTTTATCTGTTTTAGCAACTTCGGCTATTTGCCTAGCACATAATTCTATATATTTTAGATCAGCAGCCATTCCTTTCCCTTTACCATAGGTTTTGGTAGGCGTGTTAACTGAGATAAAGATCATATCCGCTTCATCAATTGCTTTCTCAACATCGGTGCTAAAAAATAGATTCTTGCCCCTTGCTTCATTCACTATTTCCTTTAGTCCAGGTTCGTAAATTGGCAAGTCATTTAAGTTCTCGTCATTCCAAGAGTTAATTCTCTGTTGATTTATGTCGACAACTGTAACTTTAATGTTTGGGTTTTTCAATGCGAGAACTGACATAGTTGGGCCTCCTACGTAGCCAGCTCCGATGCAGCAGATATTTTTGATTTTCATTTTTTTTATTCAGTTATGTTGTGATGTTGTAATGAAGTTATGTTGTTATGGAGTTATTCATTTATATGCTCCATTCTAAAGTTTTATCTAAAATCCCATTCGTAGAGCTATCAAATGCATCACCGTAGTATTCACCTTGAATCGCCTCTAATTTACCCGTCGAAAGTTCTTTTCCTAATTCTACTCCCCATTGGTCAAAACTGAAGATATTCCAGATTACACCTTGTACAAATACTTTGTGTTCGTACAAAGCGAGTAAAGATCCCAAATTATAAGGATTTAGTTCTTTAACTCTTTTCCTTTCATTCAAAACTTGAGGAGTGATGTTCTCATTATCTACAATAATTTCTTCCTCCGAAAAAGTCCTCAACGCTGTATGTAAAACCGCTCTGTCTTCCGTTTCGTTAATTTTTTGGCCCTCAAACAAAGCCGTAATGGCCTTATCCAATTGACAATCTTTCGCCAATTCAGCCAATAAAGCTATTGTTTTCTCAGTTATTCTATTTTTCGAATAATCAAAAAAGAAGTCTTCAAAATCAATAGAAAATTTCTCAAAGCGTTCAGGATCCTGCTCAAACAACTCGTTCATATGAACAGAACTGTGCGTCAGGAAATGCGCTTTAAGTTTCTTCCATGATGGGGTTGATATGGGGGATGTTTTTGGGAACATGTTTTTCTAGAGGTTTTAAGCTATATGCTTTAGGCTAGTTTCTTCTTAGATCTTAAATTTATTGTTTCCATTTAACGTTAGTTCATTTCACCTCTTCACTCAATATTCACACTCAAAACTGTAATTTGATTATATGTAATACTATTTGAGTTTCTTAATCCAACAAGGCGGATTCTAGAGTAAAGGTAGATTG
>DATGMT010000066.1:0-13668 GCA_035307265.1 Aequorivita sp. | reverse complement strand
CCCTTGGAGCTGAAACCTCAAGGATGGCACCTGTATAATAGTTCAAACCACGGGCAAGGGTAACATCTATTTGAAAATTTGAAGTGCGAAGGCCCAAAGTTTCGACCGTTTTCGAAATGAATTCCAGTTCCTCAACACCTTGGATTCCAATTTTGGAATTGGCCAACAATTTCCTAAGGCTCTGCAATTTATCTAGTGTGCTTCCCTTCAAAGAGAATAAAGGCTGCAATCTCTCCAATGCAACTTCAGGTATTCCCTTTTCGCGCATTTCCTTTTTAACGCCTTCCTCCCCTATTTTATCGAGTTTATCCAGCGCTACGGTAAAATCGATCAACTTGTCTTCCGCACCGATGGTTTCGGCAATTCCGGCCAAAATCTTTCGGTTGTTTATTTTTATGGTTGCGCCATTCAATCCGAGCTCGCTGAAAACGGCATCGTAGAGTTGTATAAACTCAACTTCCTGCCATAAGGATTTGGATCCCACCACATCGGCATCACATTGATAGAACTCACGAAATCGGCCTTTTTGTGGCCTGTCCGCACGCCAAACGGGTTGGATCTGATAGCGTTTAAAAGGAAATGTGATTTCGTTTCGGTGTTGGACAACGTATCTTGCAAATGGAACAGTAAGGTCATAGCGCAAGGATTTTTCGGAGATTTTTGATGTTATTTTTGTGCTGTTTTTTTCAGAATAAAGCCCGTCATCGACTTTTGACAAATAATCGCCACTGTTCAAAATCTTAAAAATCAACCGATCCCCTTCTTCGCCATATTTTCCCATTAAAGTTTCGTTGTTTTCGAATGAAGGAGTTTCAATGGGTTGAAATCCATAAAGCACAAAATTTTTCTTGATGATGTCGAGAATATAATTGCGTTTGGCCACTTCTTCCGGACTGAAATCGCGGGTGCCTTTTGGGATGGAGGGTTTCATTTTAGATGTTAGATGTTAGATGTTAGATGTTAGATGACGGGTGTTGGATGACGGGTGTTGGATGACGGGTGTTGGATGACGGATGACAGCTGAACAGAACCGACAACTCATAACCCACTCCCCACTCATAACTTTAAACCGCAAATATCCTAAATAATAGTAACTTTATCCAAGTTTTATCGTCTAATGGGTAATCCAAACTGAAAATATGTTTTCACTCTTTCGGGAAAATGTGCGCATCGCATTAGATTCCATTAAAGGCCAATTATTACGAACGATCCTTACCATTGTAATCATTGGAATTGGGATTTGGGCGTTGGTAGGCATTCTGAGTGCTGTAAAAGCGCTTGAAAACACCATATCGACCAATTTTGCTTCCATGGGCGCCAACACCTTCAACATCCAAAGATATGAATTCACGGTACATAGCAGCAGCGGGGAACGGGAAAAGATAAATCCCATTATCAGTTATGACAATGTGCGCGAATTTTTGGCCAAATATGATTTTCCCACCTCCAAAACATCAGTTTCATTTCGGGCAACATCGGCAGCGGAAGTGAAATACGGTTCCGAAAAAACCGATCCGGAAGTCCAAGTTTATGGCGTAAACGAAAACTATCTCGAAAATGCCGGGATTGACATAGACACCGGACGGAATTTTACCATTTTCGATATTGATAATAACAATAAGGTTTGTTTAATCGGCTCGGATTTTTTGAAGAGTTTGTTCAAAGATGAAGATCCGTTGGATAAAACCATCAGCATACGGGGCGTAAGGTTCAAAATCATTGGAGTTTTGGAGTCGAAGGGCTCCACTTTTGGCAACAATCAGGATTTAAAGGTCCTTATCCCAATCCAAGTGGCAAGGGGAATCTACACCCAACCCAATATCAACTATACCATTAGCGTAAAAATTGACAATCAACAACTTCTTGAAGCTGCCCAAGATGAAGCTATTATTACATTCAGAAATATCCGGCGGTTGAATCCTGTGGAGGAAAATAATTTTGGATTGGAACGGAGCGATGACCTGATCAATCGTATTGCTTCCATCACGGACTATTTAACGGTTGCCGCTTGGATCATCAGCATTATTACTATTCTGGGATCCTCCATTGCCCTGATGAACATTATGCTGGTTTCAGTAACCGAACGCACCCGTGAAATCGGTGTCCGAAAAGCACTTGGGGCCAAACGTGCCACAATCTCGACCCAGTTTTTTATAGAAACAATTGTCATTGGCCAGTTTGGCAGTGTCTTGGGGATCATTTTAGGGATTTTGACCGGCTTTGCATTTGCAAAGATCTTTGAATTCGATTTCAGCTTGCCTTGGGCGGCCATGATTTGGGCTACCGTCATCACGTTCATAGTGGCCGTAATTGCCGGATCATATCCCGCCGCAAAAGCCGCTCGCTTGGACCCGATCGAAAGTTTACGGCACGAGTAATTCCAAAACACCGTTGTTCCCTAATCCTCTAAAAGATCACTGAAATAATTATAAAGCTCTCCTTTTGTTATGGCAGCACCTTGTTGGATCAAAATAAAAATATCTTTATTTCGATCTTCCTTGATTGCTTTGGTTGAAGTGAACAGGCTCACCGCATCATCGTGCAAATTCTGCTGGAGCCATTTATAGCCATAATCTGTGGTAATGTCAATGTTGGCATCCTCAATTTTGACGGCAATCAGATCCATGTGGGTTTCTGAAATGCGGAACATCATCAATTGTTGTGGCGAAATATGCTCTATAAACTTAACGTTGTTCAAAACACCTTCCCAAATCAAATCGCTAAAAACATCCAACTCTTGCTCCACAGCTTCGGGATTATTCTTCTTAAGCTCGTCCCATTCCTGGGCGGTAATGGATTGCGTGGCCAAAAAGTTGATGAATTCCGGATGAAGTTCCTCAAATTGCTCTTTTGTTAACCTGGCGTATTTCATTCTTTGCACTTTTAGAATTTTCAAATTATGTGAAATCGTTTCCAATTAAAAAGCCTTCCCCGAAATGGGAAAGGCTTTATTTATTTCAACAGCAATAAATTATTCAGTTTCTGAACTATTTTCTTGCCCAACTTCTGCATTAGGCTCAGCTTCCGCTTTAGGTTTAGCCTCTGTTTTAGGTTTAGCTTCCGGTTTAGTTTTAACTTCCGGTTTAGCTTCCGCAATAACATCAAAAGTAAAGGTGCTCACCACATCGCGGTGGAAACGGATAGTCGCATCATACTGTCCGGCACGTTTCACTACACCCCCAGCAATGACGATGTATTTTTTATCTATGGAAACACCTTCTTTTTCAAGGGCATCAGCAAGATCTGCGTTGGTAACCGAACCGAACAATTTATCGCCTTCTCCAGTTTTGGCCGTTATTTTAATTTCAAGTCCGTTGAGTTTCTCAGCTTGCGATTTGGCCTCATCAACCACTTTCTTTTCTTTGAAAGCACGCTGTCTTAAGGTTTCTTCCAACATTTTTTTGGCAGAAGGGGTTGCCAGGCTTGCATAGCCTTGGGGAATCAAATAATTCCGGCCGTAACCATTTTTAACGGTGACAAGATCATCTGCAAAACCCAGATTTTCTACGTCTTTTTTCAATATAAGTTCCATAATACTTTCTGGTTTTTTATTTTAACAAATCGGCCACATACGGCATCAAAGCCAAATGGCGCGCTCTTTTGACGGCCACGGCCACTTTGCGTTGATATTTAAGGGAAGTTCCAGTCAATCTTCTTGGAAGGATCTTTCCTTGTTCGTTCACAAATTTCAGGAGGAAATCTGCATCTTTATAGTCCACATATTTAATGCCGGACCTTTTGAACATACAGTATTTCTTGGTCTTATTTGTCTCTATATTAAGCGGAGTAAGATACCTGATCTCTCCGTCTTTTTTTCCTTTTGCTTGTTGTTGAAGTGTTGCCATGGTTTACGCTGATTTTTTTGTACGGTTTCTTCTTTTTTCTGCCCAAGCAATTGCGTGCTTGTCCAAACTAACTGAAAGGTAACGCATAAAACGCTCATCCCTTTTAAATTCAGTTTCAAGTTCATTTACCGCATTTCCTTCGACGGTGTACTCAAAAAGATGATAAAATCCACTCTTTTTTTTCTGGATGGGGTAAGCCAATTTTTTCAGCCCCCAATTTTCTTTCGATATCATCTTAGCACCTTTGGAAATAAGAAAATCTTCATATTTCTGTACTGTTTCCTTTACCTGATCTTCAGATAAAACGGGATTTAAGATGAAAACAGTTTCATAATGATTCATAAAAAATCGTATAAAATTAATAATTATATTTTTTTTGGCTTTCTGCCAAGAGGGTGCAAAAGTAATATTTTATTTCTTACCATCAAACAGAATATCACATTGTCTTTGAAGAAACTATAAAATAGTTCTGAAGATTACACCTTTTATCAAAAGCTTTTCAAAACTTCGACAAATGGTTGTAAGGAATATTTCACTCCACTAGCAGGAAAATTATGTTTTTCCACTTTAATAACAGTCGACATCTATATTAATTCGAACACTAGAAAACTCTTTTACAGAGTTGAACCGACGTTCCACATTGGCAATATACTTCTTTGTTGCTTCTAATGATTGAGATTTGGGAATCTTCAGCATTAGATTGAAAATAAATTGATTTCGAATTCGCCCCACAGGTGGTTGTTCTGGTCCCAACACATTTTCATTAAACTGATTCTGCAGTGCTTGCCCAAACCATGTTGCTGCTTTTTGAACTTGAATAAAGTTTTTGTGCTTGAATTCAAGTTTTATAAGCCTGTAATAAGGCGGATACTTATATTGATAGCGTTCATTCAATTGCTCCTTCCCCATTCCTTCATAATCGTTCACACTAACTTGTTTGAGGATTTGATGGTAAGTGTTAAATGTTTGAATTAGTACCTTCCCTCTTTTTTTAGTCCTTCCCGATCGTCCTGCTACCTGTTGTAACAACTGAAAGCTTCGTTCGTGAGCTCTGAAATCGGGGAAATGCAATAAATTATCTGCATTCATAACACCTACAAGTCCAATGTTTCTAAAGTCTAAACCTTTAGCAAGCATTTGTGTTCCTACCAAAATATCTATTTCTTGATTTTCAAGAGCATCTATCAGTTTTGAATAAGCATGTTTTCCTCGTGTAGTATCTTGATCCATTCGCGCAATAGAATGCTTTGGAAACAATGATTTCAACTCGGTTTCAATCTGCTCTGTACCAAATCCTTTTGTGTCTAAAGTTTGACTACCACACGCAATACAATTTAGCATCATGGTCATGTGATATCCACAGTAGTGACAGCGTAGTTGGTTCTTTTTTTGGTGATATGTTAGACTCACATCACAATTAGGGCATTGTGGAGCTACACCACAAGTGGTACATTCTACAATTGGTGAATAGCCACGGCGGTTTTGGAAAATAATAATCTGCTCGCCGTTATTCAAAACTTCATGCATTTCTTCTAACAGTCGATCACTAAAATGACCAGTCATCTGTTTTTTCTTATTCTTTTCCTTAATGTCTATCAGCTCTATATCGGGCATTAAAACATTTCCGAAGCGCTTTTTTAAATTAACCAGTCCATATTTTCCTGATTTAGCGTTATGATAACTCTCTAATGATGGAGTTGCCGAACCCATCAATAGTTTTGATTTATGTAAATGAGCTAAAACAACAGCGCTATCTCTCGCATTATACCTTGGTGCAGGATTATACTGTTTAAAAGAAGGCTCATGCTCTTCATCTACTATCACCAAGCCAAGATTCTTAAAGGGAAGAAATAAAGAAGAACGTGCACCAACAATGATTTGTGCTTTCGATTTTTCTTCAAGTAAGTTATTCCACACTTCAGTACGTTCATTTACTGAATACTTAGAATGATAAACCGATATTCGCTCTCCAAAATACTTTTGTAGCCTACTTATTAATTGGGTTGTTAAAGCAATTTCAGGCAACATATAGAGCACTTGCTTTCCCGAGTCTAAATTCTCCTTAATTATTCGTGAGTAAACTTCAGTTTTTCCGCTTGAAGTTACACCGTGTAGAAGAACAACATTTTGCTCTTTAAACAGCTCCTTTATTTCATGAAATGCTATTTGCTGACTTTCGCTTAAAGTTTTAATTTCTGTAGAAGCAACCCCTGAAAACTCTACTCTATCTTTTTGAATAAAATATTCCTCTATAATTTCTTTATCTATCAGTGCCTTTAACGTAGATGCCGATGCGTTACTCTTTTTCTGAAGTGCTACTGCATCAATAGGTTTTTTTGATTGACTCTTAAGAACAAAAAGATTCATTAATAGTTCTTTCTGCTTTGGTGCACGACTTAGATTATCAAGAAGTTCTTTTAGTTTTCCTTCAGAGTCATACTGTGAAGATAGTTTCACATAGCGCTTTAGCTTAGGTGTATATTGTTCATAAACCGTTTCCTCTACTTCAACTAGTCCTTTTTCTATCAACTTTTTAATTACAGAAACAACGTGCTTTTGATCTAAAATAGCCTTAACAGCATTGATATGTAGCGAAGATTGATATTGGAGTGCATCATATACTAACAGCTCATTATCTGATAAAAGCTTTACATTAACAGGTTCCTTCCCTTTAAGTTTAACGATGGTTTCACTTTCTAACAAAAAAGAACTTGGCAGTGCAGCTTTTACAACTTCACCTAAAGAACACATATAATAGGAAGCCATCCACTCCCAATGTTTAATTTGTAGTGTGGTAATAATTGGTTCCTGATCAAGTATATGGTCTATGGATTTTGTTTCATATCCAACTGGCGCGCTTTGATGAATTTGATAAACAATTGCGGTATAAATTTTTGTTTTCCCAAATGGTACAGCCACGCGCATTCCTTGTTTAAGGAATCCCGCTTCATCCTTATTAATACCATAGGTAAAGGTTTGCTTTAAAGGAATTGGAAGGATGACATCAACAAAATACACTTGTCTAAATTTATAATTAGTAGTAGGCTTACGTTTTCAGAAAACAATTAAAAAAGGCCACCGTATTAGGGCAGCCTAAAGATATAATTTATATGCGTTTTATTTCACTCTGTGCCAGTATTGAGATCTTCCTAAAAGTGAAAAACCTACGTACCCACGTACTTTCAACTTATCGGAGTTTTCTAACGCGATTAAACATTTGTAAACCTTTCCGTTACTTGGATCAAGGATTGTCCCCCCACTATACTCTTTTCCATCTTTTTTAAGGTCCTTTAGAATCACAAGATTCAAGATAGGCTTTCCTTTTGCATCTCCTGGACAATCAACACAAGTAGCATTTTTCTTACTTGGGTTTAGAATTTCTATGACTTTACCATATACTTTTCCGTTTTGCTGATAGATCTCAACGATAGATTTAGCTTCACCTGTTTCATCGTCTATAGTCTTCCATTTTCCAAAGACATCTTGCGCTGTACCTGATAAGACAGCACATATCATAAATACGATTGTTAACATTGTTTTTTTCATAATCAATTCAAAATTAAATTAGTGTTCGATTCTTTCTTTAAGTCTCTGGATGGAAATATTTAGTTCGAATCCTAGAAGCAATAAATTTGCGTTTATCCAAATATATAACATCAAAATTAAAAGTGCACCTATAGATCCATATAACTCGTTGTAATTTGAAAAATTATTGATGTACACTCCAAAAAAATAGGTTGTCAACATAAAAAGTAACGTTGTAACCGCAGCTCCTATCGAGAAAAAACTTGAAGATTTACCTTTTTTAGTTCCATAGTAATATAGTATTGATATCACAGTGTAAATCATCACAACGAAAATAAAAAACTGAAGCAGCAAAATATAAAACCCATCGTTATCGATATAAGCTTTTGTCTTCAAGTCTCTAATAATATATTCTCCATACAGAATAACTCCAACCATAGTAAGCAATAATACTGCCAGAAAAATTGAAACTGCTACTGCAACCATATATTGTCTAAAGAAACCTCTGTTAATAGTTACATGAAACGAATCTTCAAAAGCTGTGAAAATTGCATTTACGCCATTTGCAGACAGAAAAACAGATAAGAAAAAAACAAATGAAAGTAATCCAGCGCGAGGATTCACAGCAATATCTGCTATAATTGGATAGAAAAACTGAGTAGTTTGAGCAGGTAATAACGCTTCTATAAATATTAAAAATCGAGCTTGAAATCCATCAATAGGGATATACGGAATAAGGTTAAGCAGTAATAATAAGAAAGGGAATAGCGCCAAAAAAAAGCTATATGCAATAGAGCTTGCTCTTGGCGAGAAGGATCCTTTTAAAATTCCAGTTACATAAATTTCAAAAAAGTGATAAAGTGAAAATTTTCCTAGCCCCGGCAATTTGATTTTTTTACTAATTCGAATCAAATCACGTATAACTGGAATATTAATCTCACCCTCTTTCTTCTTATTCATTAAACAGCTTTTAGACTCAGGTCCATATTGCTAACCGAGTGCGTGAGGGCTCCACTTGAAATAAAATCGACCCCACATTCAGCATAGGCTCTTGCTGTTTCAAAAGTAATTCCACCACTAGACTCTGTTTGGCACTGATCACCAATTAATTCAACAGCTTTACGAGTATCTTCAAAATTGAAGTTATCTATCAAAATTCTATGAATTCCTCCTACTTGTAAAATCTCTTTAATTTCTTCAAGGTTTCGAGCCTCTACTATAATTTTTAGATCCAAATGGTTACGCTCTAAATACTTTTGAGTTTTATTAATTGCTTTGGTTACACCTCCACAAAAGTCAATATGGTTGTCTTTCAACATAATCATATCGTAAAGAGCAAATCGATGATTTTCACCTCCTCCAATCTTTACAGCCCATTTTTCAAGAGCCCGGATTCCTGGAGTGGTTTTTCGAGTGTCCAAAACTTTGGTTTTTGTTCCCTCAAGTAATTTTACATACGCATTGGTCTTAGTAGCAATTGCACTCATGCGCTGCATGGCGTTAAGCACTAATCGTTCAGATTTAAGAATAGACTGTGACAATCCCGAAACATAAAAGCATATATCTCCATATTTAACAGGACCTCCGTCTTTTATCTTAATATCGAGTTCCAATCCTGGATCTACATATTCAAAAATTTGCTTGGCGAGTTCAACACCAGCAATAATTCCTTCGTCTTTCACTAAAAGCTTTGCCGAACCTAAAGCATCTTCAGGAATACAAGCCAACGAACTGTGGTCTCCTCCCCCAACATCTTCACGTATCGCATTAGCAATAATTAGATCTATCTCTTTTTCGAATTGTTTTTTTGAAATCATAGTTGCAAATTTTTCGCTAATTTACTTTAAAAAGTTTGAAGGACGATAATAATCAGGTTAGTTCCATCTTTAGAAAAACTAACTAAAACTATTATATATTCCTATTTTTACGCCTCAAATCTGAAAAATGAAAATAACACTTATCGTTATTGGTAAAACTGACAACAAGAACTTGATCTCATTAATGCAAGATTATAGCAAAAGATTAGGGCATTATATTCAGTTTGAAATGAATGTTATACCTGATATAAAAAATGCTAAAAACCTTAGCGAAACTCTTCAGAAAAAAGCTGAAGGAGATGAGATTTTAAAACGAATTACTTTTTCCGAAACCCTTATCCTTCTTGATGAAAAAGGAAAATCATATTCTTCTGAAAAGTTTTCGGAGTTTCTCCAAAAGAAAATGAATAGCGGACTAAAAAACCTGGTTTTTGTGATTGGTGGTCCGTATGGTTTTAGCGATGAAATCTATGATCGTGCCAACGGAAAAATTTCACTTTCCTCCATGACTTTTTCTCATCAAATGGTGCGCCTTTTCTTTATCGAACAATTATACCGTGCATTTACAATTCTTAGAAATGAACCTTACCATCATAGGTAATCGCTATTTCTAATTCCACAAACAATCCTGATAATCGGTGAAAAGGTGAAAAACGAGTCCAACGGCTGCAATTCTCGTCTTTTTAAAAAACAACAATAACACATACACTCCGAGTGCCCAGTATGTGTGGAGTGGATGAAAATTAATACTACAGCGGCCTGGATCGAAAATAGGGTTTGCTAAAAGATGATCCAAATCAATCAACATGGTGGCAAGCATTATTAACCAAGCTTTTTTCCATTGACTTCGAAAAAAAATAAAAGCAATAAGCCCAGGAGCTAAAAAATGTAGACTATAATGGACTATTGTTTGAAACATAATTGCTCGTTTAATTTAAATTCTCTCAAAGCTTAAGGTGTTGAAACCCATATTTTCTTTTGAGCAGTACCAAAGTCTCCTAGTTGATATATAGCCAAAGAAGGAGCTTTAAACTGAATGGGCTGGAAAACATTTCTAGCTAAACTATCTAAGTATAATTT
Source organism: Aequorivita sp. (assembly GCA_035307265.1). GTDB lineage: Bacteria > Bacteroidota > Bacteroidia > Flavobacteriales > Flavobacteriaceae > Aequorivita. Next base: position 3,401 of record DATGMT010000066.1, on the reverse strand, counting down.
GTTGGCTGTTCCTAAACTTATGTGAGGATCAAAATTTTCATAGCTGTACTTCTCAACAAAGTTTGGAACATAGTCTACAGTAAATTTGTTAATCGGACTTCCATCAGGATTAGGAACAAAAGACTCTTGAGATCCGTTTTGGACAATAAACGGTTTTAACTGGTCTATAACCCTCGAATGAACGTCTGCTAAAACTAAAGAATTATCAACCTGTATCATGGCAAAACTATCTTCAGTTTCTTTGTCATAGACAATCTTACTAGCATTAAAACTTTCATCTTTTACTGCTTCAAACAATCCCTCTAATGATTTTATTATTTCAGGCAAATCACTTTCTTTCACAAAACACTGCAAAAGTGTTATATGAGGAATATGATTTTCATCTAATTGCAAAGTGGAAGGATTATTTTCCTTTATAAGAGAATTCAATAAAATGGAGTGTTTATTTAATTCTTCTGAAGGAGTCAATAAAACATCAATAGCGATGATGTTTTCGATTTTCGACTCACATGCTGTCGATAAAAAAACTCCCATAATAATTACTATTAAATACTTTTTCATAGAAAACACTATCTTTTAAAACCAAAGAAGTTACTTCATTAGCCAACGCATTAGCTTATACCTAAAAGAAGTGTGTGGAGAATAACGCACAAAAGGATCAAACCAAGTTGGCTTGTCCATTATACTTTTATAATGCGTAAATGCTTTAAATCCAGCCTCACTATGATAATTACCTATTCCGCTTGGGCCAACTCCTCCAAATGGAAGATTCGGGTTTGTAATGTGCATAACGGTTTCATTGATTGCACCACCTCCGAACGATATTTCATTTTGTATTCTCTTTTTCTCAGATTTCTTTTGAGTAAACACGTAGCAAGCCAAAGGTTTAGGGAATTTCTTTACTACCCTAATTGCTTGATCCAATGTTTCATAAGTAATAATAGGCAAAATAGGCCCAAAAATTTCCTCTTGCATAACCTCATCCTCAAGCGAAACACCAGTCATTAGTGTAGGCTGAATATATCGATTTTCAGAATCGGTTTCTCCACCAAAAACTATTTTCTCCGGAATGAGCATTCTCTTAAGTCGTTCAAAATTTGAATCGTTGATAATTTGAACATAGTTATCTTTCTCAAAACTAAAATCTTGACTGGTTATTTCAGATTTAAGCTGCTCGATAAATTTCCCTTCAATACTTTTATGAACCAACACATAGTCGGGAGCTATACATGTTTGTCCTGCGTTCAATAACTTACCCCAAACAACACGTTTAACTGTCGTTTTTAGATTACAACTTTCCGTGATGATTGCAGGACTTTTCCCTCCCATTTCTAAAGTTACTGGAGTGAGATTTTCGGCCGCAGCTTTATAGACTATTTTACCAACTTTTGTGCTTCCTGTGAAAAATATTTTATCAAACTGCTGACTTAATAACTCTTGAGTTTCTTCTACACCTCCTTCAATAACCGTAAAAAAAGCAGGGTCGAAATTCTCTTCAACAATTTTCGCCATGGCAGCCGACGTGTGCTTTGGGAGCTCACTTGGTTTTAGAACAACTGTGTTTCCTGCAGCGATTGCAGCTATAACTGGAGCAAAAGACAATTGATAAGGATAATTCCAAGCACCAATAACTAAACACACTCCTAAAGGCTCTGGCACTATATAACTAGATGCTGGAAAGTTTATAATTCCCGTAGAAACCCGCTCTTTTCTAGCCCATTTAGAAATCATCTTTCGAGCTTCTCGAATGTCTTTGTAAAGTAGTGCTAACTCTGTGGTGTAGCTATCAAATTCAGATTTTTTAAAATCCTTGTAAATAGCCTCGTGAAGTAATTGTTCGTTGTCTTTAAGGGCTTTATGAAGTGTTTTAAGCTGCTTTCTTCTAAACTGTATATCTTTTGTAACTAAGGTGTTAAAAAATGTACGCTGATTTTCTATTATTTCTTTCATAGCAAGAGTTTAAGTGCACTATATTGGTTACAACTTATGGCTTCAGCGTCTATTTTTGTCTGTTTAGAACTCTATATTCTTCGTAGCAATTACTTATAGCATCGAGAATTTGAAGGTCGTTTGCAGTGCGAATAAAATCGCTTGAGTAACTGCATTTATTGAGAATTTCATCAATATCAACTCGCTCTAACTGCAATACCATCATTAAAGTTTCTCTATCGAATTTGCTTTGAAGTAAATTTCGAATTTCATCATCGTCTTTCATTTTTCGAAGTTTACGCATCTCCCTCGGCTTTTTCCCAAAAACATTATATAAGAAATCAGCAGGGTTAAAAATCGAACTCAGCACTTTGCCTACTGCTCCGGGCTGACTACTTCCTCCTTCATATCCCGAATTTAGGCCCGCAATACGATAACGATAGTTATCATAAACAGGTATTAATTTTGCGTCAATTTCAACATATCCTGTCAATTGAACCGGTTTAACAACCACTTCTTCCAAAGCAATTCCTAATTCAGTCATTTTAATTTTTATTTCGCCAAATCTAAGCCAGTCATTTGTAACACGCACTCTTAGAGATTTAAACCCCAAGTAGGAAAAATACAATGTGTCATTAACGGCTGCGCGAATAGCAAACTCTCCCTTTTCATTACTAATACTACCTATTACTTGATTAAGGTTTACAATGTTTACATTTTCTAGAGCAACGTCATTAGCGTCGTTCATTACAATCCCTTTAATTATGCTTTCATCTTCTTGGGCTATGGAGGCGACGCTTATTAAAGTAATGACAAATAGGAGGAGTGTTTTTTTCATATAAAATTTAATATACGGAAAGTTTAATCGATTTGATAGTTTTATTTCCGTTCAATCTTGAGTCAATTATCTAAATGATCTGCTTATTTCTTCAAGACCCATTTTAGGTTTATTATAAGTTTCTTATCTCTCTATTTGATATTATCTTGAAAAGAAACATTCATACAAATATACTTATATAGCCGAAGTTTTTGCGTGATAATTTGTGTTCTGAAAGTGATATATAGTTATTTAAATAATTAGGCTATAGGTGAAAAATATTGTCTGAGTATTATTCAACTTCTTCATAATCCACATATTCTCCAACCTTATTATTGGATTGCGGATTTCTTTTGGGCATTTTATCAATAGTTATGCTGCCTTCTTTTTCTTGTGTTTGATTATTCATATTCGGAATATCATCAAAGAATTTTTCAAATTGTTGTCCTGCTTTTTTTGAAAGGTACCGCATTAAATAAGGGGTTGCGAGCCTAATTAAAAACTTAAGCCCAAAGTAAACCAAGAGAACGATTAAAATCGTTTTTAGGAATGTCATCATAGTTATCAAAATTCCTTCCAAAAATAGCCATAGACGTACAAAAAGACGAATATTCATTGCTAAAATAATTGTAAATTCCCATATCTTTGGGCTAAA
>DATGMT010000065.1:0-5484 GCA_035307265.1 Aequorivita sp. | reverse complement strand
ATTCCTATTTTATTTTTCAATATCGTATGGTGGAAAATCCTTATCGGGTTCTTTATAATGCATTATGTAGCTGGACTTATCTTGAGCATTGTTTTCCAACTTGCACACGTTGTTGGCGAAACTGAAATTCTACAGCCAGACGAAAGTGGAACCATGAAAAACACATGGGCAATTCATCAGCTATACACAACCACAAACTTCGACACGAATAACAAAATTATTAATTGGTATACTGGTGGACTTAACCATCAGGTGGAACACCATATTTTCCCAAATATTTCGCACATTCATTATAAAAGTATTTCTGAAATTGTAAAAAGCACAACTAAGGAATTTAATTTACCTTATAAAGAATACGAATCAACCCGTAAAGCTATTATTGCACATTTCAAACACTTGAAACGAATGGGGCAAAACCCTGCAATACCTGCATAAAACTATGGACAAAAGAATATCAAAACGTGTGAACGAGATGGCTACCTCGGCCACACTAGCTATGGCAGCTAAAACAAGAGAATTAAAAGATGAAGGCGTAGATATTATCGGCCTAAGTCTTGGTGAACCAGACTTCACAGTTCCTGAATATATAAAAGAAGCTGCTATAAAGGCTATTGAAAACGACTATCACGCTTATACTCCTGTTGATGGATATGGCGATTTGAAACAAGCAATTATCACTAAGTTTAAAAGAGACAATAACCTGTCGTATAAACCTTCGCAAATTGTAGTTTCCACAGGAGCCAAACAGTCATTATCAAATTTAACAATGGCCCTTTTAAACGATGGAGATGAAGTATTACTTCCTGCTCCTTACTGGGTGAGCTATGCGGATCAATGCAAAGTTGCTGGTGGAATTCCTAAAGAAATTCCTAGCTCGATTGAAACCGACTTTAAAGTAACACCTCAAGCTTTAGAAGAAGCCATTACTTCAAAAACTAAAATGATTATTTACAGCTCTCCATGTAACCCAAGTGGATCTGTATATAATCGAAAAGAACTTCGCGCTCTTGCAGATGTTCTTATAAAATATCCAGACATTATAGTTGTCAGCGATGAGATATACGAACATATCAACTTTACTGGAAAACATGTTTCCATGGCAGAGTTTGAAGACATGTATGACAGAACAGTTGTAGTAAATGGTGTTTCAAAAGCATTCGCTATGACGGGATGGAGAATAGGGTATATTGGCGCCCCAGAGTGGATTGCTCGAGCTTGCAACAAAATGCAAGGACAGGTTACTAGTGGTGCAAACTGTATTGCACAACGCGCTGCAATAACAGCACTAGAAAACTCACCAAGCAAGATTAAGTTCATGGTGGATGCATTCGAAAAACGAAGAAAAATGACCATAGAGCTTCTTTCTGAAATAGATGGTTTCAAGACAAATAAACCCGAAGGAGCTTTTTATATTTTCCCAGACATTTCACATTTCTTCGGAAAAACTCTTCGTGGAAAACACATAAATACCGCATCAGACTTTTCACTATACCTCTTAGAAGAAGCTAAAGTAGCTACCGTAACTGGTGAAGCATTTGGCGATCGAAACTGTATTCGTATTTCGTACGCAGCTTCTGAAAAAGAAATAAAAGAAGCTATTAAGCGAATTAAGGAATCATTAGATCAGTAGGTTTAAATAACCAATACAGTTTTAAAAATTGAACAAAGCTGAACAATAATATTATTGTTCAGCTTTGTTGATTTATATCTATCTGCTTCGTCTGAATTAATATTTGCAATTCTAAACCTTAACTTCTCACTTTCAACATACCTATAAATAGAAAGTAAGTTGCATTATCTATTCCTCCAAAAGAAAGGCGTAAACAAAATCAAGACAGTAAATAGCTCTAATCTACCTACCAACATTAAAAAGCTAGCCCATACTTTTGCCACACTAGAGAGATTATAGTAGTTATCTACAGGACCAACTTCGCCAAATGCAGGTCCCACGTTTCCAAGAGTTGACGCCGAAGCTCCTATAGCCGAAATAAAGTCCAATCCACACCAAGAAAAAACTAGTGATCCTACTATAAATAAAATCATATATAGCACAAAAAAGCTTAAGATATTTGAAACTATAGGTTTTGCAATTGCTTTATTATTGTATCGAACTGGTAGAATTGCATTGGGATGTAAACTTCGTTTAAAGTCCAAAATACTGTTCTTAATCATGATAAGATGGTGCATCACCTTTATACCTCCAGAGGTTGAGCCTCCACTTGCCCCAACGAACATAATTGAAAAGAAAAGAATAGTAAGAAATGGCGTCCAAACCGTATAGTCTGCACTAATAAATCCGGTTGTTGTGATAATACTCACCACTTGAAAAAGCACATGTCGCACTACACCTTCCATTGCAGAAAAATCTACTCCTACTCCAATATTAGCGGCTCTAAGACTTGGTTCAAAATAAATAATTAGAACTGCGATTACAGTAATTACTCCAACTAAAAAAGCATACCATCTAAATTCTTCATCATTAAAAACCCTTCTAAACCGTCTTTTAAAAGCAAAATAACTCAAGACAAAGTTCATTCCCGAAAGGAACATAAACGCAATAACGATATATTGAATCAACGGATTATCGTTCCAAAACGCCATACTAGCATTCTTTGTAGAAAACCCTCCAGTACTAATTGTTGTTAATGAATGATTGATTGCATCGTAAAAACTCATTCCTGCTACAGTCAATAAAACGGTTTCCGCCACTGTAAACCCAACATAGATTAACCACAGACGCTTAGCTGTATCACTAATCCTAGGGTGTAGCTTCTCTCCAGAAGGTCCAGGCATTTCAGCCGCGAACAATTGCATCCCTCCTATTCCTAACAGAGGTAAAATTGCTACTGCCAAAACAATTATACCCATTCCACCTATCCATTGAGTAATACTTCTCCAAAAGAGAATTCCTTTTGGAATGGCTTCAATATCTTGTAAAATAGTAGCTCCAGTTGTGGTAAACCCGCTCATGGTTTCAAAAAAAGCATCGGCAAAATTCGGGATTGCACCAGATAGAAGATACGGCAAAGTCCCTATAAGCGACATGATTACCCATCCAAGAGTAACAATTATATATCCTTCTCTTTTCTGAACTTCTTTTCTGTGATTTTTTGTAAGAAACATAACTACTGCTCCCAAAATCAAGGCTATAGAACTAGCTAACAGAATATCCAAGACAATAGCTTCCTGATAATACCAAGACATTAATGCAGGAAAGAGCATAAATCCCCCGTTCACTAACAATAGCAAACCCATTAAATGTGAAATTATCCTGAAGTTAAGCTTAGGGAGAGACCTCATTATAAAAATAGCTTTTCTACTTTTCCAATAGATTCTGTAAGACTGCACACCACTACTCTATCGCCAGCTTTAATTTCAAAATCACCCAAGGCTATATATCCTTTTCCTTCTCTAATAATTCCTCCTATAATGGCTGTTGTAGGAAAATCTATTTTTCGTATTTTTTTATTACACACTTTAGATCGAGAAGAAACAATGAATTCCAATAATTCTGCATTTAAGTTGTTAAGCATAGTCATATCGACAACTTGACCTTTCCTAACGTGTCTAAAAATATTATTGGCTGCCAACAACTTTTTGTTGATTAAAGTGTCTATTCCAATAGATTGAGAAAGCTGAAAATAATCCATATTCTCTACAAGTGCGATTGTTTTTTTCACACCATTGGACTTTGCAACCAAGCAAGAAATAATATTAGTTTCACTATTACCCGTTACCGCTATAAATGCGTCCATATTCTCCAAAGACTCCTCCAGCAATATATCAACATCTCGTCCATCTCCATTTATAACCAAACAATTAGGTATGTCGTCTGCTACTTCGAAAGCTTTTTCCTTATTATTCTCGATTAGCTTCACATTAAAACCTTTTGCACAACTATCTTTAGCTGTTTTATGGCCAATCTTGCTACCTCCTAATATCATTATGTTTTTAATATCAAGATGCACCTGCCCTGTAAGCTCGAAAATTTGATTCTCTCCTTTTTTTATGGTTGTAAAGTAAACCTGATCACCTTTTTTAAGAACAGTATCTCCTCTAGGAATAATTGTAAACTGAGTTCCATAGCGTTGCAGTGCGATAGGAACGAAGTTTAAATCAGGGTGGATTTCGGCCACCTTTTTAACTGTTTTTCCAACAAATGCAGAAGACTCTGAAATTTGAAGACCAATCATCGTCAAAGCACCATCATCAAACTCATAGGATTCATTAAACGCACTTTGATCCAAAAGCAAACTTATTTCTTCCGCAGCAAGAAGTCCGGGTGAAATCAGTTCATCTATTCCCAGTATTGAAAGATCTACAACGTCTTTCCTATCGATAAATTCCGCATTTGAAATTCGCGCTATTGTTCGCTTAGCGCCTAACTGTTTTGCGAGAATACAAACCGTAATATTAGTAGCCTCACTTGAAGTAACAGCGATAAAAAGGCCAGCACTTTTCACATTCACTTCTTCCAAAACTGATATAGAAGTAGAATCGCCATGTACCACATGTATATCTAGGTGTGCTTCCGCTTGTTTTAAAGACTCTCTATTTGGATCTATCAAGATAATATCCTGAGATTCGTAAGAAAGCAATTTTGCTAAGTGAAATCCAACTTCGCCTGCACCGGCTATGATTATCCTCATTAAACCAAAGTTTTTAATAGACCAAAATAAACCTGTGTTTGAAGGTGAAAGGTTTATGTAATAGTGAATTGGACTATCGCAAATATATGTAAAATCAAAGCGTCCTTTAAAAAATCCTTCTAAATTCCGCATAACTCCCTATCAAAAACTTTTATTGTCCTAAACTCCTAATAGGACCTCATGTTCTATTAAAAATTATGTAGTTTTGCACGCAAAATTTTATGGAAAAAAAGATCACACCATATAAAGACTCTTCGGAAGGAAAAAAGAGACAAGTCGAAAAAATGTTCGACACGATCTCTAATGAGTACGATGGACTTAATCGAGTAATATCACTAGGAACCGATGTTTCCTGGAGAAAGAAGGTTATCAAGTTGGTTTCTGAAAAGAAAGTTGAAAACGTTCTAGACATTGCTACAGGCACAGGAGATCTAGCTATTCAATTTGCTGAAAAAACAGAAGCTAAAAGAATTGTAGGTTTAGATCTTTCTGATGGAATGTTAAACGTAGCTCGAAAGAAAATTTCTGGCAAACCATATTCTAATAAAATTGAATTTATTCAAGGAGATTCTGAAGCACTTCCATTTGAAGATAATTCTTTTGATGCCATCACTGTTTCTTTTGGAATTCGAAATTTTGAAAACTTAGAAAAAGGATTATCAGAAATTCATCGTGTACTCCGTAAAGACGGTATTTTCGTTATATTAGAAACATCTGTTCCAACCAAATTTCCGTTTAAACAAGGCTATCACTTCTATACAAAAAACATATTACCTCTTGTGGGTAGAATATTTTCAAAAGACAAAGTAGCATACAAATATTTGAGTGAAAGTGC
>DATGMT010000064.1:0-2023 GCA_035307265.1 Aequorivita sp. | reverse complement strand
TTATTACGATAAAGAATCGGAAAGCGGTATTATCTATAACGACGCAACGTTAGCACTCGATTGGCATCTACCTGAAGATAAACTGATTATTTCGGATAAAGATTTACAACTTCCGAGTTTTGAGGAGGTGGTGAATTTGATGGGTTAGCTATTAAAACCTTTGGAAGACTTCTTTGATTATATTTTTATCAATAATAATTACATCAGAACACATAATTGAAATAATATGTCAGTTTTCATTTTTTGATTAGCTTGATTCCAAACATTTGTTTAAAATTGTACATTCTTCATCTTTTTTTACTTTAAGATGAATCAATCTAAACGTGATATATAAGATTGGAGCATATGAAAGATTTTAAACTGCATCATTTTTTGGAGAATACAGTCAATCTATAAGAAATGTTATTTAACTCCTTTTCTTTTATAATATTCCTTCCTATAGTACTGCTACTGTACTTAGTTACTCCTAAAAGATTTAGGTGGTTACTCTTACTGATAGCTAGTTATTATTTCTATATGAGCTGGAATGCAACCTATGCATTGCTCATCGCATTCTCTACACTCATAACATATTTTAGTGGGATTTTAATCCACAAAGCTTCCACTAAAAAAAAGAAACGACTTGTAGTAGCTTTAAGCTTTATCACCAATCTGTCTATTCTTTTCTTTTATAAGTACTTTAATTTTTTCTCAAGGACTATCGAGGACAGTTTTGCCATTATAGGACTGGATATCGATGCACCCATATTAGACCTTTTGCTTCCTGTGGGAATCTCGTTTTATACGTTTCAAGCGTTGAGCTATACAATGGATGTTTACCGGGATGAAATTAAACCTGAAAGACATTTAGGCATTTATGCGCTCTTTGTATCCTTTTTTCCTCAATTGGTGGCTGGCCCCATTGAACGGTCTAAAAACTTATTACCTCAGCTTCGAAACTTTTCACAATTAAAATATGAAAACCTAAGGTCTGGATTGTTATTGATTTTGTGGGGGTTTTTTAAGAAAGTTGTCATTGCTGATAGGATAGCTATTTTGGTAAATACAGTTTATGATGATCCAGGAAAGTACACAGGAATTGAAACTACAGCAGCTGTACTTCTTTTTTCTTTTCAAATATTTTGTGATTTCTCTGCATATACGGATATAGCACGTGGAATTGCTAGGCTGATGGGAGTGGATCTTATGAAAAACTTTGACAGTCCTTATTTTTCAAAAAATATCACTGAATTTTGGAGAAGATGGCATATTTCATTGTCTACTTGGTTCAGAGATTATTTATATATCCCACTTGGAGGAAGCCGGAAAGGAAAAAATAGAACGTATTGGAATTTATTTATTGTTTTTCTAGTTAGTGGATTATGGCACGGAGCTTCTATGAATTTTGTTATTTGGGGCGCTATGCACGGAGTGATAATAGTATTAGAAAAAATCTATTACAAACGAACTTCTTGGTTTTATTCAATCGAAAGGAACAGTACTTTAAGTATCAAATTGTTTAGAGGATTATTCACTTTTACCTTAGTTACCTTCCTTTGGATTTTCTTTAGAGCAGATACTTTTGCAGATTCTATAACCGTAATAAAGAACCTGTTCAATTGGGATATGGCAAGATTTTTTGATGGTGAATTGTATAATCTTGGACTCACTTCAGGACAAGTATGGCTTAGTGTATTCTTTATTTGTTTAATGTTATTGATAGAATATTATAATTCATTTGTCGCCAACCCTATTGTTTTATTGCTAAAACAACATATTGTTTTTAGATGGTCGGTATATTTGATTCTTTTACTATCTATCTTGATTTTCGGAGCCTATGGGGGTGAGCAACAACAATTCATCTATTTTCAGTTTTAACCAATGAAATAAGACCTTTTAAAACGAGGGTGTATTCTTAACTCTGTCTAAAAGTAAAAATTTCATATATTAACTTTTAAACAGAATAAGATGGAACGAGAAGAATTTAACTTAGAGGAAATAGAGAAAAATGCTATTGAACAATTTAAGACAGGAAAGAGTCTTT
>DATGMT010000063.1:0-16406 GCA_035307265.1 Aequorivita sp. | reverse complement strand
GCTCTCCAAAATGCATTGAAAGGAAACCCTTCTTTTGGCAATATTAAAAGAGAAGGAGATTCGCTAATTGTCTATTTAAATGAGCCCATGGATGCCTCGGAAGTAAATAAATTTCTTTTTGAAAAAGACATTGTGCTTTCCCACCTTGTGAAACGCAAAGAGAGTTTGGAAGAACAATTTTTGGAGCTAACTAAACAAATCTAATTACAATGTTACGACTACTTAATATAGAACTCCAAAAAATTCGTTATAACCGTTCTGCTAAGGTTATTTCAATTATATATTTTGTGTTAATCACCTTTATTGCACTCATTGCTTCTATAGAGTTCAATTTTGGAAATTTTCATTTTAGAGTTGCGGATCAAGGAATATTCAACTTTCCTTTTATTTGGCATTTCAACACCTATATGGCTGCAATACTCAAGCTATTTTTGGCTGTTGTGATAGTTTCAATGATGAGTAATGAATACAGCTATCGCACTTTAAAACAGAACCTCATCGATGGATTGAGCAAAAAAGAATACGTGCTTTCTAAGTTTCTGATGGTTCTGCTTTTTGCGGGAGTTTCGACATTATTCATTTTTGTGGTTTCACTAATCCTTGGACTTATGTTTTCGGATTATAACGAAATCGGGATTATCTTTAGTGGATTGCAATATATTGGAGCATACTTTTTAAAGTTGGTCGCTTTCTTTTCGTTCTGTTTATTCTTAGGAGTCTTGGTGAAACGTTCAGCCTTTGCACTCGGATTTTTGATAGTTTGGCAAATTGTAGAATGGTTGGCCTATGGACTTATGAAATGGCAGGTTTTTAAAGACTCAGAAGTTGCAGATAAAATCTCAATCGTGTTTCCTTTAAATGCAATGGCTAATTTAATCAAAGAACCCTTTAGTCGTTTAGGAGCCATTCAATCGGCTGCTACCCAACTAGGCGAAAGTTTTACCAAAACATATCAGGTTGGTTATCTAAATGTATTAATTGTGTTGATTTGGACAGCACTTTTCATTTATTGGTCCTATGCTCTTTTAAAGAGAAGAGATTTGTAGGAGTCTATTATATACTTCAATGGAAGTACTAACCCATTCAAGTATTTTTCCAAACTTTTCTATTATATTGCCTCTATTAATCTCTATTGAAACTTTCAATAATTAAAACTACTATAAAAGTGAAAAAACTTATCTACCTTCTCGTTCTATTTCCAATGCATTTATTAGCTCAAGATTTTCCTGGTTCCGTTCAATTTTGGAACCAATTAAAACCTCATTGTGGTAAAGCTTATGAAGGTGTAATTACGGCAGGTGCTGTGGAAGGCGATGGTTTTACGGGAAAGAAGTTAACTATGCACGTTAGAAGTTGTGAAGACAACATTGTGAGAATTCCATTTTTTGTTGGCGATGACAGATCTCGAACTTGGGTTCTTACTTTAGGAGAGGACAATAGAATTCTTTTAAAACACGATCACAGACATGAAGATGGCTCTGAAGAAGAAGTAACCCAATACGGTGGAATGAGCCCTAATACGGGTTTACCGAACATTCAGTTTTTCCCTGCTGACCAATTTACAACTGATTTACTTCCATTAGCATCGACCAATGTTTGGTGGTTTACTATAGACGAAACTTCATTCACCTATAACTTACGCAGAATAGGAAGCGATAGAGTTTTCTCTGTTAGATTTGATTTGACAAAAGAAGTAGCAACACCTGCTGCTCCTTGGGGAAGCGAAGATTAAAGCACTACCAGCTTCCGCCTCCTCCTCCACCGAATCCACCACCAGAAGAGCCTCCTCCTGAACCACCACTGCTTGAAGGAGAACTAATCATTGATGATTGGGTGGACTTCATTGAACTAGAGAATGAATTCGTGAAACTATTCATGGTCATCACTCCTGAAGTTGAAGAGTACCAATTTGGAGGTTGAACATTTAGAGCTTCAAATTTCTTTGCCCATTGGTTAAACATTCCAAAAGCTAGTGCATAAGCTAAAGTTGATTCAAAATAGCTTGGGTCTTCTTGGATTAACATTTTTAAACGGTTCTCTTCAGCAACTTTTACAAACTGCTTGAAACCTTTCAAATCTGAAAGTGCTTCATTCCCTTTTGAATTTTTCTTCACTAAATAAGGAGACATGATCAATAAGAATATCGCTACAGGCAATAGAGCAAGCGCTTGAAAGAATCCCCAAACAAACATAATTATCACAAACAGAATGATTGAGCCTAAAATAACTCCAACTATGGTTTGATTTTTTATTTTTCGAGCTTTTGGATCATAGTAAATTTGAGCTTCAGACTTTAATTTATCTGAGGCGCTTTTTATTGTGGTATAAAAAGTGTTCTTTAAACTACTTATTAGAACCTCTTGTTTTTGCAGTCCGTCTTTTCCGCCAAATATTCCTTCGAACATTTTAACTTCGTAGTCGGGTGCATCTTCAGGTAAAGGTTTTAACCAGATGAGTTTAGTATCGGCTTTACTGAAAAACCCAGATTTATCGATTTGTTCTATTTTAATTAGTCCGCGTGATCCCCAACTTGGAATTAAAGAAACCAAGTCTTGAATATCTGAACGATCGTCAATTAGAAACCCTGCCATTGCTGAGTCGATTCCCTTTGGTGGGAAGTAACTAATTGTTGCTACAACTTTGTCGTCTTTACCAAATTTATTCCATACCCAGTAAAACGCTGTAAGAAGTCCACCTATAATTATAACCCACCCATAATTGGTCCAAAAAGGAAACAAAGGCTTATATTCAGCTATAGAATCTTTAGGAAGTTTGAGTAATACAGTAACATTTTCACCAAGTTTACTATTAAATCCTGAAACGCTATTACCTGTAAATACTCCGTTATTTAAAACTACTACAAACTCATCACTTTCTTTAGAAGTTCCTCGCTCTCCTGAGTAAACAAAGAAATCATCAGGATTTAAATCTAAGTTTTCAGGTGGATGAATTGAAAATTCTAACTTATTAAAGTCTGCATTCCAACCATCGGGTTTTACATTCCAATAAAACTGTACTTGCGATTCTTCAAAAAGAAAAGCATTATAAACTCGATATCTAATTTCATAATGTTGTGGTCCAATAACTGTTACTTTCTCATCTCCTATTTTTATACTAAACCAATCCTCCATTTTTTGAACAAAATCGAACGGAGAGTCAAACTTATGTCCAGGCACTTCAACATTTCGAATTTCGATTTTCCGTTTTTCCTGATTGCCTTCGGAATCTGTTAAAGTATATTTTGTTAGGATATCACGATAAATTCCATGTTTTTCTTCAGTAAAGGTTATGTCATATTTTTCAACTACGTCAAAATATCCTTTTTCGCTAATATGAACCTCTATCTTAGCTTCATCAACCACAAATCCTTGAGCATAAATATTTTGGCAAAATATTAATACCCCAAAAAGGGTTAAGAAAAGAAATCTTCGTTGTTGAAATTGAGAAAACACGATTATCTATATTAAACTATGGTTAGTAACTGAGTGTGGTTAGAAAGTAAATCGTTCTGTTATTTAATCACAGAACTAATTGAAATTGATTTTCACATTCTCACGGCTTGCTTCATCGGTTTCGAAATAGTCGAAATGTTGATACTTAAACATTCCTGCAAACAACACGCCTGGGAAACTTTCGCCATAGGTATTATTTTCACGAACTGTACCGTTGTAATAGCGTCGGCTACGCTCAAGGTTTTCTTCAATTTCATTTAGCTTTTGCTGCAAGTCAAGATAGTTTTCGTTCGCTTTTAACTCAGGATAAGCTTCGCTTAAAGCAAAAATACTTCGAAGTGTTTGCTGTAGTTGATTTTCGGCTTTAATCTGCTCATTAATATCACCACTCGGAACAGCCATCGCAGCATTTCTGGCTTTTATAACATCTTCAAAAGTACTCTTCTCGTGAGCTGCATATCCTTTTACAGTCTCTACTAAATTCGGGATTAAATCATATCGACGCTTTAAAGCAACGTCTATATTACTCCAACCATCTTTAACTACGTTTTTATTTCGAACAAAACGATTAAATATTTGGATTAAAATAAGTGCAATAAACACCAGAGCGCCTAATACTATTAGAGTTGTTATCATAATTGAAATTGGTTATTTAGGTTTTTATTTTTCGGAATTGAAATCATTGATTTATTAACCTCAATTTCGATTAAAACGAATAACTAAGATACTATAAATTATTTCTTTCTGAATTATTTATTAAAATTTTCAAACATCTTAATTTTTATGTATCTTAATATCAACCACATACAACAAGTGTGATTTTAAACCTAAGAAGTCAATTCCCATAATACGGTTTACCGTAAAAAACAGACTTTTTAGTGTTTTATATTTACACAAATAAATTGGTAAAACCAATTTAAAACAAACCAAACTCTTTAAGACTTCGCTATGAATAAATCGTCACTCAATCTTCTAGAATCGAAGCTAAAACGTTATAAAATCTCATATCGCAATGAAAAGGGCACAATTAAAATCGGCACTTCAAGAATAGACTACCCAACTTTGATTGGACTGGTTATTCTTCCAATCGCGGGAGCTGTAGGTATTATACTATTACTGTGTTGGAATAAAACCTTATCCGAAACCTATCCTATTAAAACAAGTCTTATTGCAATTTTTCTGCTAAGTGGAGGCCTCTTTTATTTAAGAAGAATTAAAAAGAATAAAGCTGCTAACAATAGCCTGAAAATCTTAGAAAACAACATTATAAAAATAAAGAGTAAGAAAGGAGAGTTTCTTTTCAACTCTAATAGTATTAAAGATTTTGAATGCTCTATAGACCAACTAAGAGTCGACTTGTTTGAAGGGAATTTATATCTAATAGACTTCAATGATGAAAAACATCAGCTATTAGGTATCAGAGGAGAAGACTCAAAATATATTTTAAACGATTTAAAGTGGTTTTCAGAGTTCTTTATTAATTACATCAATATCAGCGAGTACAAACTTGAAAGTGTGGGATCTGTTACCATGAAATTTTCTCCCGAAGGCAATTAGTAGATTGAAAGCACAAAAACATAAGAGTAGTGAATACGCTATGTTTGAATAACTGCAGAAAATGGCGTATAATTAGTTCTTCTCTTATAAATCCAAATCAGTAATAAAATGATTCAAGTAGTTTGTGCTATTATTATATATAACAACAAAATTCTAATTACACAGCGAAGTGAAACCATGAAGCTTCCTTTAAAATGGGAGTTTCCGGGTGGCAAAGTAGAAAAGGAAGAAAACGAAAAACAAGCATTAACTCGAGAAATTAAGGAAGAGCTCAACATAGAAATTCTTCCTCAAAAACGGATATCTTCTCATGTTCATGATTACGGTTCGTTTAAAATCAACCTCATTGCATATCTGTGTGAATATGTTTCTGGAGAAATTAAACTACTAGAGCACAAAAACTATAAGTATGTCAATCTTGACGAACTAAAAAACTATGATTTGGCAGAAGCCGATTTACCCATTATAGAAAAGCTAAAAACTGTTTTATAAAGAGGTTTCTAATAAATTAAACTGCGTTAAAGAAACTTTCTTTAGTTTACAAAAAAAACAGCATTTGCCATCATCAACTTTCCATTTTGCCAAAACGATCTAAATAGAATATCGTCTAATAAATAGACCACACTTCCTCTACCTTTTTTAGCTTGGGCAAATACTATAGAATTTTTTAAAGACGCTGCCGCATCCTTACCTGCAAACCCTGAAACAC
This sequence comes from Aequorivita sp., assembly GCA_035307265.1. Classification (GTDB taxonomy): domain Bacteria; phylum Bacteroidota; class Bacteroidia; order Flavobacteriales; family Flavobacteriaceae; genus Aequorivita. The sequence goes on along the minus strand of DATGMT010000063.1, from coordinate 10,688 downwards.
TTTCAAATTCTCCTTTTATATAACCTATGTTATGCCCGTCTTTCAAATAGCTGTAAGATGAATTTCCAAGTTTTAGACTATAATATGTTTTGTTGTATCCGAAAGCTAATGGATGCGTATTATCCATTTCTACTTTATAAATGCTTCCAGTAATCATATCTTTTGTTCCGACCATTTCGCGATCGGCATATGGAATTAAATTTTCTTCTGAAGTAGATTCTTTATCTTCATTAGATTCGTCTTCATTTTTCACTAATCCAAAACCATCTTTTGCTCCAAAAAAGTCAACTGCATTTCCAAGGGCAATTAGTTTTCCTCCTTGGCTAATCCATTCTTCAATTTTTGTGAATGCATCATCATCCAAAACAGAGTTATAATGTCCCGATGGCATTATTAGAACATCGTAATCACTCCATTTAACTCTACCTATATTTTCAGTGTTGATTGAAGTAATCGGGTATTTAAGTTGAGTTTCAAAATAGTGCCAAAGCGTTCCATAACTTAAAGAGTTGGTTCCCTTACCTTGGAACATAGCAACTTTTTTATTTTTCACCAAATGCACATACTGAGATCCGAAGTCGGTTAGTTTATCGGCATAACTAGTGGGAGACGCGTAAAGTTGTCTTCCAAGCTTATTTGCGATATCGGTTACTGTTTTATCAAATTGGGTATTTGTTCTATTGTTGCTTCGTGTTATTATTAAGCTTCCACGTCCAAACTCATTCCCACCAAAGCTCAATTCATTTTCAGAGAAACGAACTTTGATGTCGTTTTTAAGCAATTCTGCAAGGAACTCTGCATCCTTCAGGCTGTTCCATTTTGCTATATATCCTGCTGCAGATGGTGACAAAGGATTTATAACAGCCGCTTCTTTAGATTCAGAACTCGCTGAAACCAATATTGTACTAGCCACTGCATCTAATCCAAAAGCATAAGGAAGACTCCACGCTGTAATATCGTATGTTAGTGGAGTTGTCAGTTCGGTGTGTGGTTCAAAAAGCACTTGAACCATTCTTCCTTTAGGTTGGTTAGTACTCACCACCAAAGCGCCTTTTCCATCTATAGAACCATTTTTTTGTTCTGAATAATTAAAGCCTTTGATTTTATCTGCATTAGAAAACCCGTACTGTATTTCATGAACGTCTAACATATCGGTTAGAGCCTTTATGTTATCTGGGTTTCCATTTAGAACATAGCTTTTATATTTCGGATTTTTATTTTGAAAGAACTTCTTGAATTCTGAAGAAAGTACTTCAGCATTTTTTGAAGCTACTTCAATGGTTGAGAGCCCAGTTGTAGTATGATGAGCAATTCGATCAACTAAAGTTAATTCAATGTCTTCATCATTAATAATTCCTAATCCTGCCATTCCATGTCCAGCTTGTTCGTAGGTCATTCCAATAGCTCCCATGAACAATGGATAGGTATCTCCATAACTTGGATAAAGCAAGTCAAAACTCTCACGAGTGAAATACAACCAGCCATTTTGATCAAAGTATTTCGCATTATTCTTACCAATTGTATGCTGAAAGTCTCGCTGAAATGGAGTTAGCATTTCATGATAAGGCTCTGCACCCGGCGCAAAATAATATGGATTGTTAATAAACTGTTCATGGAAATCAACATGAATATGAGGCATCCATTGGTTATAAATCTTCAGTCGTTGTTGTGTTTCCACCTGACTAGCCCAAACCCAATCGCGGTTTAGATCAAAAAGATAATGATTTGGTCTTCCTCCTGGCCAAGGCTCATGATGCTCTGTGGCGTCTTGAGATGCGTTATAAGGTGAAGCTTTAACTTGGTTATACCAATTCACATAACGATCACGTCCATCTGGATTTACACCTGGATCCATTATAACTACAACGTCTTTCAAATAGGAAGAATGTTCGGTTAATAGCTTATAGATTGTATTCATAGCCGCCTCACTACTTGAAGCCTCATTTCCATGAACGTTATAACTCATCCAAACAATTGTCTTTTTAGGTGAAGCATCTCCTGGAAGTATCCCAATACTTTTTAGGTTATCTGTTCGAATCTGTTCAATATTCCTCATGTTTTCTTCGGAAGAAACTACAGCATAAGTCAATTTTCTTCGCTCGTTGGTTTTTCCATATTCCTGATAAGTCACCATCTGACTATTCGCGGCAACATGTTCGAAATAGGAAACTACATCGGCATGACGTGAAAATTCAGTTCCCATTTTATAGTCTAAAAACTCCTCTGGAGACTTTAGTTGAGCAAAAACAAGAAGAGGAAAAACTAGAAATACTAGAGTAAAATGACGTTTCATTGATTCGATTTTAAATTGTGCGCTAAAACTAAGGAAAGATTTTGAGAAATGTATCGTCAGTCCTAGTACGTAAATCTAAAAACCCACAAATTCACCTACACTTTAAGAAGCTTATTGTCAATATTAAGATTAACGTATCTTTAGAGCCTCGACCCATCTAAAACGATTATTTTTGTTTTTATTTTCTAAAGAAACCTATGCCAAGCCAATTTATTCCGTATAAAGACACCGGTTATTTCTCAAAGTTAATCTGTGATTATCTCGATGAAAACACAGCAATAAAGCCTTTTTACAATCGATTTCCTTCTTTGGAAAACTTCGAGCTTCAAATAGAAGAAAAAAGAAAGACGTTCACAAAAGCACAACGACAGCTTTTAGCAAAACGGATTATGCTGCAGTACGGATATAATTCAATGTCGCAAGCAACCTTAAGCAACATTGATTTATTAAAGGAGAACAATACTTTCACTATTACTACTGGTCATCAATTAAATCTTTTTACAGGTCCTCTTTATTTTCTGTATAAAATTTATTCGGTAATTAATTTGTGTGAACAACTAAAGGAAAAGTATCCGAACTTTCATTTTACGCCTATCTATTGGATGGCAACCGAAGATCACGATTTTGAAGAAATTAACTTCTTCAATCTTTACAACAAGAAGATGGAGTGGAAAAGAGAGTCTTTTGGTGGTGTTGGAGAATTATCTACGGAAGGTTTAGAAAATGTGAAACGACAAATCCAACAAGTTTTTGGAGAAAGTAATAATGGAAAAGCACTAACTTCTCTTTTTACGGAAGCTTATTTAAAACACGATAATCTTGCCGATGCTACCCGATACTTAGCAAATCAGCTTTTTCATGAACAAGGATTAGTTATAGTTGACGGCAACGACCCCGAATTAAAAAAATGCTTTATTCCTTATGCCGAGAGAGAACTAAAAGAAAACCTGAGCTATAAGGAAGTAACAAAAACAACTAAAAAATTAGTAGCACAAGGATTCGCAGAGCAAGTTCACCCACGAGAAATCAATCTATTTTACCTACAAGAAAATCTTCGTGAACGAATTATTGAACGTGATGGGACGTTTTATATAAACGATACAGATATCACTTTCACCAAAGAAGAAATAATAAAAAAGCTTCATGAAAATCCTGAACGATTTTCTCCAAACGCCTTACTCAGACCACTTTACGAGGAGGTTATCCTTCCTAATCTGTGTTATATTGGTGGTGGCGGAGAGTTGGCATATTGGTTTCAGCTAAAAGACTATTTTGAAGAAGTTAAAGTTCCCTTCCCTATTTTACTCCTTCGGAATTCGGCGCTTTTAGTTCCTGATGTTCTTTCAAAAAAACTTGAAAAGCTCAATGTGAAAATTGAAGATTTATTTCTTCCAAAACATGAGTTTATTACAAAACGGACTAAAGAAATCTCTAAAATAGACATAGACTTTTCTAAGCAAAAAGAACACCTTCAAAAGCAATTTGAAGATTTATATAAAATAGCCGAGCAAACAGACAAGTCCTTTTTAGGTGCTGTTGCTGCACAAGAAAAGAAACAGCTTAACGGCTTAGACAACCTTGAAAAGCGATTATTAAAAGCTCAAAAAAGAAATTTTTCAGAAGAAATTAATCGCATTAGTAAAATTCAAGATGAGTTATTTCCTAAGCATAGCTTGCAGGAAAGACATCATAATTTTTCAGAATTCTATTTAGAATATGGAGAAAAGCTTCTTGACATTTTAAAAGAAGAGTTAAATCCACTCGACATGAGGTTCACTATTATAGAATTAGAATGAAGTTTCAAACACAAATAAATTCACAACCAAACGCTTGTATCTCTTTAAGTATTTAAAGTATTTTTGTTTATGCAAAACAACGTCCTCATTTTAGATTTCGGTTCGCAATACACACAGCTCATTGCTAGACGTGTACGAGAGTTAAACATTTACTGCGAAATTCACCCTTACAACAAAATCCCAGAAGATCTCACTCCTTTTAAAGCGGTAATTCTTTCTGGTAGTCCAATTTCAGTTAGAGCAGATGATGCACTTCATCCTGATCTTTCTAAAATTCGCGGTCATAAACCTCTATTAGGAGTGTGTTATGGAGCGCAATATTTAGCCCAATTTTATGGTGGAAGTGTTGAAGCTGCTAACAAGCGTGAGTTTGGTAGAGCCAATCTTTCTTCTATAAAGTCTGGAGAAATCTTTTTTGAGGACATCCCTATAAACTCTCAGGTTTGGATGAGCCATGGAGATACTATCGAAAAGCTACCAGAAAACAGCGTGCTTTTAGCAAGCACTAACGAAGTTCAGAATGCTGCTTTCAAATTTCAAGGAGAAGAAACCTACGGAATTCAATTCCATCCAGAGGTATATCACTCTACACATGGAAAACAACTGTTAGAAAACTTTTTAGTGAAAATCGCTAAAGTAGAACAAGCATGGACTCCAGCTGCTTTTGTAGAAACCACAGTTAATTCATTAAAAGAACAAATTGGCAACGACAAAGTAGTTCTTGGATTAAGCGGAGGAGTTGACTCTACAGTTTCAGCAATCTTATTAAACAAAGCGATAGGAAAAAACCTTTACTGCATCTTTGTAAACAACGGACTACTTCGCAAAAACGAATTTGAAAGCGTACTCCATCAATATAAAGACATGGGGTTAAACGTAAAAGGTGTAGATGCTTCCGAAAGATTTTTAAAAGCACTCAAAAACGAATCTGATCCAGAGCGAAAACGTAAAGCCATTGGAAAAACGTTCATCGAGGTTTTTGACGATGAAGCTCACCTTGTAGAAGACGTTGATTGGTTAGCGCAAGGAACTATTTATCCTGACGTAATTGAAAGCGTTTCTGTAACAGGACCATCAGTGACTATTAAAAGTCATCACAACGTTGGTGGCTTGCCTGACTTCATGAAATTAAAAATCGTCGAGCCTTTAAGAATGCTATTTAAAGACGAAGTACGTCGCGTTGGAAAAGAAATGGGAATCGATCCTGAGCTATTAGGAAGACATCCATTTCCAGGTCCTGGTTTAGCCATTCGAATATTAGGTGATATTACTCCCGAAAAAGTTCGTATTTTGCAAGAAGTAGATGCTATTTTCATCAATAGTCTAAAGCAGTGGGGCTTATACGACAAAGTTTGGCAAGCTGGAGCTATATTACTACCTATCAACAGTGTAGGTGTAATGGGCGATGAAAGAACCTATGAAAAAGTTGTAGCTTTACGAGCAGTTGAATCAACAGATGGAATGACCGCAGATTGGGTAAATTTACCTTATGAATTCTTACAAGAAGTAAGTAACAATATAATAAACCGAGTAAAAGGCGTTAATAGAGTAGTCTATGACATAAGTTCAAAACCGCCTGCTACAATTGAGTGGGAATGATCCTTATTGAATATATATTATGACTAAAAAATCAATAACCCGAATCATTTATATGTTGAAGTTTTTCTTCTACACTTCTGTAATCTGCATACTAACTATCAGTTGTGGATCTACAGCTCAGCCTTCATATAGAAGCTATGCCGTAAAACAAGGTGAAACTGTAAATAGCATTGCTGAAGACAATAATATATCGGCAGATGTTATCTACAACCTCAATCCTGACTCAAGAAATGGATTGAAACCTAACAGTGTTATAATTCTTCCCTCTACCAAAGGAGACATTATAAAACCTACAGACAAAGCCTCTAAAGAACACAAGGTTAAGAGAAAAGAAACGCTTTATGGCATTGCAAAAATGTATAACGTGAGCGTTGATGACATTAAGAAAATGAATAAAGAATTGTACTCCCGTGAATTAAAAACTGGAGAAACAATCCTTATTCCTTCACCTATAAAAGACAATATTAAAAACCCAAATATTGGTATTCCTCCAGGAACCGAAGAATACACAGTAATGCCTAAGGACACTAAATATGGGATTGCAAGAAAATTTGGAATTACCTTAGCCGAGCTTGAAGATCTGAACCCAAATTTAGAAGACGTCCTTTCAGTAGACACCAAGCTTATTGTTCCGACTAAAAAGGTTATTGAAACAGGAGAAATCGACACTGATACATTTGAATTTTATGAAGTAAAAGCAAAAGAAGGCTTCTATAGATTAAAAGTGAAATTTGGTCTTTCTGAGGAAGAAATCATAGCGCTAAATCCATATGCAAAAGATGGACTTAAAGAAGGGATGATTCTTAAAGTTCCGACAGCTAAAGGAGATTTAAGCAAAGAAGACATATCGACAATCGATCTTGAAAAGAAGATTACCAATAAGAAAACAAAAAACATAGCTTTAATGTTACCTTTCCGATTAATGCGAAGTGGAAGCGATTCTATTGCTGGACGTGAGGAGTTTTTAAAGCGAGACCCTACACTTCGAATTGCTTTAGACTTCTATAGCGGTGCATTAATGGCTGCAGAATTTGCTAAAGAGCATGGGATTTCTGTTTCTTTAAATGTTTATGACACGGAGAACAGTGAATCTAAAATTAATTCAATTATTTCTAATGATGATTTTAAAAACACAGATGCTGTAATTGGTCCTTTGCTTCAGAAAAACGTTGAAAAAACTTCAAAACTCCTATCTAAAGTGAAAGTACCAGTTTTTTCGCCTTTAAGCAATAGAGATTTAGATATGAATCCGAATCTATTTCAAACCCTACCAACAAATGCAGTACTTCAAAATTTAATGTTGGATTACCTTAAAGAAAACTCAGTTGGTAAAAATGTCATTATTATTTCCGATTCAAAACAACAGAGTCAGCGTGATATGATAACAGCTGCAGTACCTTCAGCAAAATCTGTATCACTTAGAAATGATTATATAAGAGCTGCTGACATTTCAACTCATATTTCAGATGGAATAGATAATTGGGTTGTGTTGGCTTCAGACAATCCTGTTTTAGTTAGTAGTGCTGTAAATGTTTTAGCAGGTATGTCAAATTCAAACAAAATTCGTCTTTTCACTTTAGATAAAAGCGACGCTTACGAATGGCATGAAGTTTCGAGCACAAGATTGGCTAATCTTAATTTCACATTCCCTTCTGTAACTCGCAGTTCAGGAGAGGAAAAGAATGAGCCTTTTACTATAAGCTATAAGAATAAATATGGAGTTCTACCCAATCGATTTGCAATGCGTGGTTTCGACGTTACTTATGATGTTCTACTTCGTTTAGCTTCAGAAAACGATATTTATGATGCTATCCTCCCTACAAATGTGACAAATTATGTTGACAACAAGTTTAGATATGAAGAAACTGACAGAGGTGGATATCACAACCTTGCTGGCTATATCTTAAAGTATAATAAGGATTTAAAATTTGAAATTGTAGAATGAGCACGTCAAAAGTCACATATTTAGGCAACCTCCGAACAGAAAACGAACATTTGAAATCAGGGAGCACCTACATCACAGATGCACCTACCGATAACAATGGTAAAGGAGAAGCCTTTTCCCCTACAGACACTGTTGCTACAGGTTTAGCAAACTGCATGATTACCGTTATGGGAATTAAGGCTCGAGACATGAATGTAAACATAGATGGAACAACAGCAATGGTTACAAAAATTATGGCTGCAAATCCTCGACGAATATCAAAAATTGAGGTTGTACTTAATTTCCCTAGTGGAATAGATGAAAAGTCTCGTAAGATTCTTGAAAATACAGGGAGAACTTGTCCAGTTATGCAAAGCTTACACCCTGACATTGAAAAAGGTATCGTGTTTAATTGGTAATATTCCACAATAGGTTATTGCGAATTTAATTTCGAGTTTTAATTATACCAACTTAAGATAGAATGGAGTTTATTTTTTATAAATCTAAAATATGAAAGTCCTTCTATCCTTGCTTCTATTCTTAGTCGTTATCCCACAACAAAATTCTGAAAAGATTATCTGGAATGAAACTCAAAAACTACGTTGGGAGGACTTTCGAGGAACGCCATCCCGAAGTGCAAGTTTTGTTGCCAGCACCAATACTGGAATCAACTTTGGATATTCATATAAAATTGACAATGACGATGTTTATGTCGAGTATGCTGTAGAAAGTTTTTTCAGCAGAGATAAGTCTTGGTTCGTACCTGGAAAGGTAACACGACACATTCTTGATCATGAACAAGCTCACTTTGACATATCCGAGCTTCACGCTAGAATTCTTCGTAAAAAACTTGACAAAAAGAAGTTTTCAAAAAAAGTGAAATTTGAAATAGAATCCATTTATCGAAAAGTAGAGAAACAAAGAAAGGCGATGCAACAAAAATTTGATGCAGAGTCTAATCACTCTCGAAACGAAGAGGAAGAATATAAATGGCGAAAATACATCGCCAAACAACTTGAAGATTATGATGAATGGAAATAATCCTCCACAAAAATTAGGAATGCCCGATCCTAATCACTTGATTGAATTGGCTAACTACCGCATGCCTTTTGGAAAGTATAAAGATCGATTACTTGTCTCTATACCCGAATACTACTACGTGTGGTACAAACAAAAAGGTTTCCCTGAAGGAAAGCTTGGAAGGATGATGGCAGAAATGTATGAGCTAAAATTAAACGGGTTGGAAGGTTTAGTACAGCGATTAGTTAGGAAGTAATTAGCTTAAAACGAGGAAAATCCAAAATATCTCCTTACTTTTAAGAAACTTCAAAACCAATCACTCGAATGCGCAACACACATGTTTTTTTGTTGTTATTTTTTTTATTTCTATTTGTTAACCCACTTCAAGCTCAACAGATATATTTAGAGAATAAAATAATTCCTAAAAACATAGAAAACGAAGCACTTCGAGCTCTTGAATATTTCCCTAAGCTTTACGATACTCCTATAGAGTTTAAATTCAAGAAGAAAATTAAAAAGGCAACCATGCAGGCCCAACCTAAGATTGGCAGCCTTCTCAACCGTAAGGAAAACAGGAAGTATGTTATTTACCTAAGTGAAAGCATACAAATTGACGATGAAGATTTTACGATTAGTGATATACCTTCAGACGTTTTAGTTGGTTGGATTTGTCATGAACTAGGCCACATTATGGACTACCAAGAAAGAAGCAATTTGGGCATGATTATTTTTGGAGCTAAATATCTCTTTTCTTCAAAATCAATAAAGAGAGTAGAACGCACTGCAGATATGCATGCCATTTCTCAAGGTACGGGAGAGTACATATTGAAGAAGAAAAACTTTATTTTAGAAAACCCTTTAATATCTGAAACGTATAAAGAACGTATTCGAAAACTCTACATTTCACCAGACGAAGTTATGTCTCTTTTAAGTGAAGAAAGAATTGAGGACGACTATAAATTTCTAGAAGCAAGCAGCAACTGAATAAATTAAGGTTATAGCTTGCTTTTCTGTGTATAGAATTCATTTTTATACTTTTTCTTTTAAGCAAGAGCGCTGTATCTTTACAAAAAATCTAAAATATGCATCACCCAGATTCCGTTCGTCTTAATAAAGCAATAAGCGACAGTGGATATTGTTCTCGCAGAGAAGCAGATAAAGTCATTGAAAAAGGCCGCGTTACCATTAATGGCAAACTAGGTAGATTGGGAGATCGTGTCATGCCAGAAGACGAAGTTCGAATAGACGGTAAATTAATAACCGAAAATGAAAACCTTGTGTATATCATGTTGAATAAACCGGTAGGTATTACATGTACTACAGACACACGGTTTGAAGGAAACGTTGTCGACTTTGTTAAACATCCTGAGCGTATTTTTCCTGTAGGAAGACTTGATAAACCAAGTGAGGGACTTCTTTTAATGACCAATGAAGGGAATATTGTAAATAAGATTCTTCGTGCTGGAAACAGTCATGAAAAGGAGTATATCGTGAAAGTAGATCGACCAGTTACCGACGATTTCGTTATCCGGATGGGATCGGGAGTTCCAATTTTAGATACAGTCACTAAACGATGTAAAGTTGAAAGGATCAGTAGGTTTGAATTCCGAATTATTCTAGTTCAAGGGTTAAATAGGCAAATCCGGAGAATGTGTGAATACTTAGGATATGAAGTAGTTGCTTTAAAACGAATTAGAATTATGAATCTTGAGCTGGGCGACCTTCCCATTGGTGAATGGCGCGATTTAACACCTCAGGAATTAAAAACACTAAAAGACTCGGTTAAAGACAGCGATGGAAAACCAAAACCATACACTAAGGAGTCTAGTAGAGCTATTCCGCAACAGAACAAGCGTAGAGAATCACCAAGCAGAAATAGAGAAATTAAGAGCACTGGAGGGAAGCGTCGAAGAGATTGAGTTTACTCCATAAAAAAACCGCGCACCGATTGAGTAGCACGCGGTCATTTCAACTAACTAACCAAATTAAATTTCAATTATGAAATCTCAACCATTCTTTTTAAAGCTTTCTCTTCTTCTTTCTTAGGCAGTGTAAT
>DATGMT010000062.1:0-4764 GCA_035307265.1 Aequorivita sp. | reverse complement strand
AGCCTTTTCTTTTTCTTCTTTTTTACGTTCGCGTATTACTTCAACCTTCTTTTCTACTTCTTTTTCTATTTTCTGTTTTTTGACTTTTATAGCCTTCTTGACTTTGGGGGCTAATTTCTTTCGTTTACTATTCTCTATCATCACCAGTTTCATCAACTCATCAATCAACACCTTTTTTCTTTTGTTGTTGAAGTAGTTTTCGGCTAAAGTGTCAAACTTTCTTCCTAGACTCACTAATTTTTGATTAGCATCATAAAGTTCTTGATAGCTCTCTAGTTTTTCTTGAATACGGGCGTTTACTTCCTCTAACTGCTTGCCTTCCAATCTTGCTTTTTGTTCAACATTCTTTAAAGCTTCCGAAGTCTTTCTTAAATCGGATCGTTCTTTTTGGAGATTAGCTATCGTCTTATCAAAACGAACTTTTCCACGTTCGATTTTCTTTTTGGCTCTGTTAATTAGACTATACGGAATTCCATTTTTCTGAGCTACTTCAAAAGTAAAACTACTTCCAGCCTCGCCGAGTTGTAACTGATATAGAGGCTCTAATGATTTGCGATCAAACTGCATATTAGCATTAATTGCATCGGGTAACTCATTCGCCAACAGCTTTAAATTGGTATAATGCGTAGTAATTATTCCGAAGGCATTCCGCTCATAAAAAACTTCTAAAAATGTTTCAGCTAAAGCACCTCCTAACTCGGGGTCACTACCCGTTCCAAATTCATCAATCAAGAAAAGCGTTTTATCGTCACACTTTCGTAGAAATTGATTCATTTTTTTTAGTCGGTAACTATATGTACTCAGGTGATTTTCAATAGACTGATTGTCACCTATATCTGTCATTACTCTTTTAAAAAACCATATTTCACTTTGTGGTTCAACCGGGATAAGCATACCACTTTGAAGCATAACTTGTAGAAGCCCAACTGTTTTCAAAGTAATACTTTTTCCACCAGCATTAGGTCCTGAAATAACAATTATTCTTTTACTAATGTCTAGTTCTATTGTCTGCGGATATGTTTTTTGATTCCTTTTATTATTCGAAACCAACAATAACGGATGATACGCTTTTTGAAGTGAAATCCTTTTCTCCTTAGAGAGAATAGGCATTACGGCGCTTATTTTAGTTGCGTATTTAGCCTTCGCATACAGAAGGTCCATTGTTATTAGATATTCTTGATAACTAGCTATAAGATCTGAATGAGGTCTAACAAACTCTGTTAGCGCTTTTAAAATTCGCTTTACTTCCTCGTCTTCTTCATATAATAGATTACTGAGCTCATTGGCATATTCTAAAGTTTCTTGAGGCTCTATATACACAATACTCCCTGTTCTAGAGCTTCCTAAAACCGCACCCCTCACTTTCTTTCGATGCATGGCTTTTACAGCTAAAACGCGGCGATTTTCTACAACAGATTCTCTAATTTCATCTAAATAATCGTTTTGAAGATAATGAGAAAGAGCTACAGAAAATGAAGAGTTTATCTTTCCTTTCACTACGTTAAGTCGTCTTCTAATTACTCCAAGTTCAGTAGAGGCTTCATCTTTTACTTCGCCATACTTATCAATTTTATTATTTATTTCATCCGAAATAATAGAGGAGTAGTCAACAGTTTGAGAAAAATTATTCAAATGAATATAAAACTCTTCATATTTTTTGAAGAACTTTAGAAGGATTCGAGTGGTTTCAGAAATAGAAAGAATTTTTCTAAATCCTGAAATTTCTAATGTACTGTTTTCAATTCCTAACAGGTGCAATTCTTTAAAAATAGAGTCGAACCCATGGTTAGGGATTGGAACGTCTCCACCAAAAGAATCTTTAAATTCTCTAACACGATGAAGTTCAGGTTTTATATCCGAAAATCTAGAGAAAGGCTTGACGCTTAGCACACGTTCCTGACCTGCCTGCGTAACACAATTTTCTGAAATTTGTTTTAAAACAGAAGGGAATTCAAGATCCTCAAGTGTTTTAGTTCCTATACGCGTCATTGATATGTATTTCTTGTAATTTTACACAAAAGTAACATAATGAAAATGAATATAGAGCCCTCGTGGAAACAGGTTTTGAAAGATGAATTTGAAAAACAATATTTTATTGATTTAACGAATTTTATTGACACAGAATATTCTAATTATCAATGTTTCCCTCCTGAAAATCAGATTTTTGAAGCTTTTAACACAACTCCTTTTTCAAAAGTGAAAGTAGTGATATTGGGCCAAGATCCCTATCATGGAGAAGGGCAGGCACATGGACTTTCTTTTTCTGTAAACAATAATGTTGCTATTCCACCTTCACTTCGAAACATCTATAAAGAAATTACAGAAGATATTGGTGCTGAAATACCTAACTCAGGAAATATAACTCGCTGGGCTAACCAAGGTGTATTATTGTTAAATGCTACTTTAACTGTTCGAGCTCATAAAGCTGGAAGCCATCAAAAGAAAGGTTGGGAAAAGTTCACAGATGCAGTAATAGAAAAGCTATCAAATGAAAGAGAAGGATTGGTTTTTATGTTTTGGGGAGGACCTGCAAAAAAGAAAGGTAAAAAAGTAGATGCGTCGAAGCATTTAGTTTTAACTAGTGGTCATCCTTCACCGTTGTCCGCAAATAGAGGATATTGGTTTGGGAATAAACACTTCAGCAATGCAAACTCTTACTTGAAAAAGAAAGGCCGTAAACCGATTGATTGGTGATTTTTGTATAAAACTAGAGCAACAATGAACAGAAGCTAATTGCTTTTATTCGTCCTCTGGAATCTCTCTATCGCTTGTATCATTACAACTAAACTGCAATAACAAGAAGTTTGTAACCAGCAATGCTCCCAAAATGATTAAAAAAGTAGTCATAAAAACTGATTTTATAACTATTAGATGCACAACAAAGAAAGAGGTTGCGTCACTATTTATAGAGTTTTAAAAAGAATGTAAAATACTTTGGGTAGGTAGTTTATTTTCAATCAATTCTAACTGAATCAATTTCTCCTGTACACTTTCCAACTCCTTATTTGTCAATTGCTTATTATCCCATTCTGTTAGTGACAACCATTTTGATACATCAGAAGTTTTTTGATTAAATTCGTCAGCAATAATTTCATCAATGCCTTCAATATCTTTGAAGTCTACTGTAACTGAATTAATAACATCTAAAATTGTGGCAATGCTTTCTTCTTCTTTTTCAAGGACATCATTTCTAACTACAACTACAAAGCTTGGCCATGGAGTAGGGGACTCGCCAATTAGTCTAAAAACTCCGTTATCTACATATGGCTTAGTCATAAACTTTTCCCACATGAAATAGTCTCCTTTTCCATCAGGAAGGCTTTCAAGTGCACCATCAAGATCATTGATTACTTCAAATTTCAAATCGGTTTTAAGGTCCCAATCGTGATTTTCAGCATTTACGTATGCCATTAAATGTGATCCTGATCCATATCTACTGATAGCAGCATATGTACCTTTTAAGTCTGATATTTTTTGATAATCGGAATTTGTGGCAACGTGTATTCCCCATAATAGAGGTGATTTTACGTAAACCTGAACAATTTTACAATCGTTTCCATTAACAATGTCTCGTATGATTCCTTCGGTTAGGATGACAGCCATGTCGATTTCTTTCTCACGAAGAGCTCGATTCATATCGCCTGTTCCTTTAGGAAAGTCCTTCCATGTTAGAGCAACATTGTTTTTATAAAATTTTTTTTCGTTAATAGCTAAATGCCAAGGAAGATTAAAATGTTCTGGAACTCCACCTATGATAAGCTTTCTCATTCTACAATTTTTCCAAGTGTGTATTGAATTAAAGCATCTACAGTAGCTTTTCCATCTTTAGTGAAATCTCCTGTAGCTCTGTTTGCTATAATAGCATTCATAGAAACTGTGCGATGGCCTAATAGACGTGCTAACCCATACATAGTAGCCGTTTCCATCTCAAGGTTTGTAATCTTATAGTTTTTATACTCAAAAGAAGTAAGTTTTTCGTTCAGATCGACATCTTGAAGTTCTGCGCGAAGTGTTCTCCCTTGTGGTCCATAGAAACCTACATTTGTAATGGTACAACCCTTAATGGTTTTATCTGAAGAAATTTTCTTCAACAATCCTTTATCTGCTTCAACTCCATATGGAACTGAGTTGTCTGGATTCCATTGTGTGTGATCTATAAAAGCTTTTGCAAAATCGCGATTAAATATTTTATCGGTTTTTGCGTAGTAGTGCATGACATTGTCAAGACCAATGGCTAGTGCACTAATCAAGAAGCTATCTACTTTTACTTCAGGAACAAGGGCTCCTGAAGTACCAATCCTAATGATATCAAGAGAAGTAAGTTCTGGTTTAACTTGTCTTTTTTCGAAATCAATGTTTACAAGCGCATCTAATTCATTAAAAACAATGTCGATATTATCTGGACCAATTCCTGTAGAAACTACGCTAATACGCTTTCCTTTGTATGTACCTGTATGTGTTTTAAACTCACGATGCTCAGAAGTAGTTTCAATAGTATCGAAGTATTTTGACACCATCGAGACACGACCTGGGTCGCCTACAGTAATTACAGTTGTAGCAAGTTGAGAAGGGGCAAGGTCTAAATGGTATATTTTGCCCTCTGGTGTGAGTATAAGCTCACTGGGTTGAATGGTATTTGATTTCAAAGTAATATGTTTTATAAATAATTAGTGTTCTTTTGGGTTATTGAGTAGGGGTTAAATCAACCACCTACTCGTTTAACGCCAAAACCTTTTTCTTTTAGGAACTCCATAATTTTATCTC
>DATGMT010000061.1:0-15001 GCA_035307265.1 Aequorivita sp. | reverse complement strand
ATCTCTAAAGATGATTTCTTTAGCTTTGAGATTGATTTCACCTGTTGCCCAACCAAATATTCTGCATTTCGCCCTGAAAGCAACGACAGAAAAAGAAGCACATCGGCGAGATTGGTTATGTGTGAATAATCCCCTGGAAAGAGGAAAATGGGCAGTTGAGTATTTTCTTTTAACGAACCTACAACACGCTCTGTTTCTCCATTAAAGACAGTGCTTCCACCAACGAAGACGTGTGTAGTTTGCTCCGGGATTTTCCTCAAAAATTCTTCAGTATTCGCAACATTAAACTTTTCAGGGTCGATCAGGATAGCAAGTTGTTTTTCCTCGCGCTGTATAGAGTTTAATAAAGACTGGTAAAATCCTTTATGCATTACTTCCTATTTAGAGACAAGCGCATATGCACAAGTAAAACCTTCAAATTCTAGGAAGTCAATATCGTAGAATTCCTCTTTATCTCCATACACAACCTTAGCTATTGTTTTTTTAGAATCTAAATCAAAATCTGTTACGTCTATATTTTGCAAAAAACTCACGCCTTTTTCAGCGAAACTTTTATACAAAGATTCTTTTGCACACCATACAATGGTTAACTTCCTGATAAGGGCATCGTCATTTGCTATGGTACGGTATTCTTCAATCGGGGTGAATTTATGCCCAATTCTAATTATTTTATCTCGTTGCTTTTCGATGTCTATTCCAACCTTTTTATCGCTGATTATGATTGCTGAAAAATTAAAAGAATGGGTTATAGATATATATCTATCATCGTCTAAATGTGGTTTCCCGTTTTCGTCATAGTAAAGATTATGATCTGTGTAACCTGCTTCGGCCAACAAATGTCTTATACTCATAAAACCACATTTATGCATTTCGCTCTTCATATTAGCTACTCGATTCGTGCATTTTTCAGTCAAAGAAATATCCTTACAAAGAGTATCAAAAGTCTCTTCAATCTTCCAAATGAATACTTTAGTGTTTTGATTTACTGTTATAGTTTTGTAAAGCGGCATAGAAGTTAGGCTAATAATTTGTAGTTTTGCAGACCTAAATTTAAAGTTAAATATTAACAAATATCTGCATTTGCGGGTATAAAGATAACAAATATGTCAACGAAAACTGTGCCTTACATGGCGTATAAAGTAAAAGATATCTCCCTTGCAGATTGGGGAAGAAAAGAGATTGAGCTTGCTGAAGCTGAGATGCCAGGACTAATGTCTCTCCGTGAAGAATATGGAGCTGAACAACCTTTAAAAGGTGCTAGAATAGCTGGCTGCTTACACATGACTATACAAACTGCTGTACTTATCGAGACTCTTATAGCTCTTGGTGCTGAAGTAACTTGGAGTTCATGTAATATTTTCTCAACTCAAGACCACGCTGCTGCGGCAATTGCTGCTGCTGGAATTCCTGTATATGCTTGGAAAGGCATGAATGAAGAAGAATTCGATTGGTGTATAGAACAAACTCTATTTTTTGGTGAAGACAGAAAACCATTAAACATGATTCTTGATGATGGAGGTGACCTTACAAACATGGTTTTGGATAAATATCCTGAATTAGCTCAAGGTGTTAAAGGTCTTTCTGAAGAAACAACTACAGGTGTTCACCGTCTGTACGAAAGAATGAAGAACGGAACATTACCAATGCCTGCTATAAACGTTAATGATAGTGTTACAAAAAGTAAATTCGACAATAAATACGGGTGCCGCGAAAGTGCAGTTGACGCTATTCGTCGTGCTACAGACGTAATGATGGCTGGAAAGCGAGTTGTTGTTTGTGGATATGGTGATGTTGGTAAAGGTACCGCAGCATCTTTTAGAGGCGCCGGAAGTATCGTTACAGTTACTGAAATTGATCCAATTTGTGCACTTCAAGCTGCTATGGATGGATTTGAAGTTAAAAAACTAGAAACTGTTGTTGGAAATGCTGATATCGTAATTACCACTACTGGAAACAAAGACATCGTTCGAGGAGAGCATTTTGAAGCCATGAAAGACAAAACTATTGTTTGTAATATTGGGCACTTTGACAACGAAATTCAAGTTGCATGGTTGAAGAAAAACCATGGTAATACTCACGTAGAAATTAAGCCTCAAGTAGATAAATATACTATCAACGGAAAAGATGTTATTCTATTGGCTGAAGGTCGTTTAGTAAACCTTGGTTGTGCAACTGGTCACCCAAGCTTTGTAATGAGCAACAGTTTCACAAACCAAACATTGGCTCAGATAGAGCTTTGGAAAAATAGTGAAAACTACAAAAATGAAGTTTATATGCTTCCTAAACACCTAGATGAAAAAGTTGCTAAACTTCACTTAGAAAAAATTGGAGTTGAACTTACTGAACTTCGTCAAGACCAAGCAGAATATATTGGCGTAGAGGTTGAAGGACCGTATAAGCCGGAGTATTACAGATACTAGATGCTAGATGCTAGAAAAATAAAAAACCTTTGTTTCATTTAAGTGAAATGAGGGTTTTTTTATACGGTTAAATGTTATAAAAAAGGAAAGCGACAACTAGAAAGTCTCTAAAGAACTTTGTAGCTGTCGCTTTTTATTTAATTAGTAGAAATTTCGAAAAAATTTCTTTTTTTATTATTCCACTGTCACGGACTTAGCTAAGTTTCTAGGCTGGTCAACGTTTTTTCCAAGCATCACTGCTATATGGTATGAAAGAAGCTGTAGTGGAATAGTTGTAACCAAAGGAGTCAATGCTTCTGAAGTTTGTGGCACTTCCATTACGTAGTCTGCCATTTCACTAACAACTGTATCACCTTTTGTTACAACAGCAATAATCTTTCCATTTCTTGCTTTAATTTCCTGAATATTGCTCACTACTTTCTCATAATGATCACTCTTAATAGCGATCACTACTACCGGCATATGCTCATCAATAAGTGCAATAGGTCCGTGTTTCATCTCAGCAGCTGGATATCCTTCTGCATGGATATAGGAGATTTCTTTAAGTTTTAAAGCACCTTCTAAAGCTACAGGGAAGTTATATCCACGCCCTAAGTATAGGAAGTTTCGTGCATTCATGAATTGGGCAGAAATCTCTTTTATTTTCTCATCGGTTTTTAAAGCTTCTTCTACTTGATCTGGAATTAATTCAAGCTCTAGTAAATAGCGCATAAAATCGGCATTAGAAATAGTTCCTTTTGCCTTAGCAAGTCTCAAGGCCATCATTGTAAGCACGGTAACTTGAGTAGTAAATGCTTTTGTTGAAGCTACTCCAATTTCTGGCCCAGCATGAGTATAAGTACCACTATGTGTTTCACGAGATATTGTAGAACCTACAACATTACATACTCCGTACACAAATGCACCTTTAGACTTAGCTAGTTTTATTGCAGCTAAAGTATCTGCTGTTTCTCCACTTTGTGAAATTGCTATAACCACATCCTTTTCAGAGATAATTGGGTTTCTATAGCGGAACTCTGAAGCGTACTCAACCTCAACTGGAATGCGAACCATCTCTTCAAAGATATATTCAGCTACCAATCCTGCGTGCCATGACGTACCACATGCAACAATAATAATTCGGTTTGCATTAGTGAATTTCTCAATATGATCTTCTAGTCCACCGAGTCTAACAATTCCTTTATCTGCTAAAAGTCTACCTCGATAAGTATCTTTAATAACAGAAGGCTGTTCGAATATTTCTTTAAGCATGAAATGATCGTAACCTCCTTTTTCAATTTGCTCTAAGTTCAATTGAAGCTCCTGAATATAGGGCGTTACAAGCTTATCATCTTTTACTTTTCTAACTTTGACTTCTTTACCTAACCTCACTACAGCCATTTCTTCGTCTTCTAAATAAATAGCATTATTGGTATACTCAATAAAAGGAGAAGCGTCACTCGCTATGAAGAATTCGCCTTCGCCAATTCCGATAGCTAATGGACTTCCTAATTTTGCTACAACAATTTCGTTAGGTTTCTTAATATCAAAAACTGCGATAGCATAAGCACCTACCACTTGGTTTAGTGCAACTTGAACAGCTTTCCCTAGTTTTAGCTTTTGAGTCTTTTGTATGTCTTCTATCAGGTTTACTAATACCTCGGTATCTGTTTCTGATTTAAAAACATATCCTCTTTTCTTCAACTCTTTTTTAAGCGATCCGTAGTTCTCGATAATTCCATTGTGAATAATTACTAACTCTCCACTATTTGAGTAATGAGGATGACTGTTCACATCATTTGGTATTCCGTGAGTAGCCCAGCGTGTATGTCCAATCCCTAACTTTCCTTCTCTAGAAATTTCTCTTTCTGCCTTTTCCGCTAAGTCAGCAACTTTTCCTTTTGTTTTACACAATTGAATATCCTTACCGTCAAACAATGCAATACCTGCACTATCATAGCCTCGGTACTCTAATCTCTGTAGCCCTTTCATGATCACGGGGTACGCATCTCTTTCGCCTATATAACCAACAATTCCACACATAGTAATCTAATTTGGTTCAGTATAATAAATTTGTAGTTTCAGCCTCTTTTCTTGATCTTGTGAATTATTTCCATGAAGAATAGTCCCTTCAGGAGAGACTACAGCACTTGATGGAACATTTTCAATGCTAGGATCTTGTGGGGAAGAAAGTTTCTGAACAGTTCGATTCTTAACATTATGCGACACTACAACACCCAAAGGGACATTTGTACTGTCTTTATTAATGATATTACTGACATGGTTTGTTATTTTCAACTTGTAGTATTCTCCTTTTTGGTCGCTTCCACGCACCAATCTACCTAAGTGATGACTCATAGCATCTAGAGGCGGTAATCCATTAGTTGGGTCAGCTTGATAATCATAAAGTACATTACTGTTTTTTAGATCATAAATCATAATACGCTCAGGTTCGCTTTCTCCTGAAGTCATCAAGTCCTGATTCACATAAAAGATTAAATTGGCTTCATTGATAAGCCATTTTTTAGATCGCAAAATCTCTAATTCATCTGGCACTCCGTCATTATCACTATCTTCTCCAAAAAGCTCTATAATAGAAATAATTCCGTCTCCACCTCTTAAATATAAATTTTCATTTCCAGCAACTATATTTGGATTATCTAAATCAGATTGAATATATTGAGGCAAAGGAGCATTCTCATAGGTATTCACATTTACACCACCAAAACCTAATTTAAAAGTTTTATGATCGCGCTCTTCAGATTCGGAATCTCTTAAAAAACTGTAGTAAACATGTATATACGCTTCTGAGATATTGAATATAAACAGGTTTCCATCATTTCCTGGTGAATCTACTTTAAAATAAAGACCGCGAATATGATTACGGAAGTTATTATTATTTCTCAATTCGGCAGAACCTTCTTTGTCTAATATTTTCTCTTGAAAAAACTCTTTAGGTAATGCCACTCGCAAACCAGGAGGCAGAATCTCTTCATCAAGTTCTCCTTCTCTAAGTACATATCCTTCTTCTGAAGGCTTAAAGTCTTCTATACGAGTTAACTCCCGCCCCATATAAGCTTCAAAATCAGATCCTTGATTACTATAATATGGTTGAAACTCTTGAAATCCTGTTTCAGGATCATAATCTCTTAGAAAGTAGTTAGACTCTAAAATACTGATATTTATAGGACTGCTTCCATATATAGAATCTAATCTATAAGTAGTTGTTGTGTCTATATATGTTTCTACACTATAGTATGGAATATATGCATAAACGCTATCTACTCTTGCATCATCACCAAACTTTGGGTCATTAACGTCCATAGTGAGTTGCGATAGAAGATTCACAGTTGACTTTCCGTAAACAGGATCATTATAAACCCCCAATTGATAGGAAGGCAATCTATTTGTCTGAATTGGTGAAAGTTTTTTACTATACCCTTTAACAGAATACGAATCATCTAGTAGTCCGTTGGGAGTTTCTGACCCTAAAATTTCAGATCCAATTGTGCTTAAATCTTCTTGACAAGATGCTGCAACAATTATTGCAAATAAAACAGCTCCAGTCTTGGGCAACAGTTTCTTAATCCTCATACTCAATAAAATCGGTGAATGTTATTATAAAACTTCGTCGCGGTAAAAGTCCATATATGCTTGTGAAAAATCCTCTACTTTATGATATTTTAACACAGGTTTTGACACAGTTTCTAAAAAGCTTTCTATATCAGGAGAAATATCTTGAGACCCTATAATTACTGCATCTGAATTATTGATAGCCACCTTCATTAAATTGGTATAGGTCGGCTCTTTTAAATCTTCAACAGCCTCATCTTCAAGTGCGTCAAACTGGATTTTCTCACGTGTATTTTCACCCAACTTACCTTCAAACCCAGTGTTGTACACAGAGGTTACTATTTTACTATTTTCAAACAAAGGCTCATTTCCGTAGTAGTTACGTAAATAAAGTGGTAGAAACGAAGCTAACCAACCATGAACATGGATAATATCTGGTGCCCAGTTGAGTTTTTTCACTGTTTCAATAACGCCTTTTGCGAAAAATATTGCTCGCTCATCATTATCTTTAAACATATTTCCATCTTCATCAGCATAGGTAGCTTTCCTTTTGAAATAATCATCATTGTCTATAAAGTACACTTGGATTCGCTCCTTTGGAATAGAAGCAACCTTAATAATCAAAGGCATATCCATATCATTGATAACCAGGTTCATGCCCGAAAGCCTAATCACTTCGTGTAATTGATGTCTTCGTTCATTGATATTTCCGTACCGAGGCATAAAAATTCGTATCTGACCGCCAGCACTATTAATCATTCGGGGAGCTTCAAACGACATTGAAGAAATCTCGGTCTCAGGAAGATATGGTATTACTTCTGACGACACATACAAGACTCTTTTATCTTTCATCTATAAATTGTTTTAACTATATTGGATTAATAAGGGATCTATTTCCTTTTTTGAATTTAATTATAAAACCCAACAAAGGCATAGGGCCTTAAAAAGATGCAAAATTACGAAATTTTATGTAGATTCCCTCGAATATATTATTTTTGCCCGCTCTTAATTAAATTTTATGTTGGTATTTACCGAAAAAGAGGCTTTGAAAAACGCTTTACCCTCCATCCAAAGAGATGATCAAACAACCTCAAAAACCAAACAAGTAGGCTTTGTGCCAACTATGGGTGCACTTCACGCTGGACACTTGTCACTTGTTAAACAGGCATTAGCAGAAAATGACGTTGTTGTGGTTAGTATTTTTGTAAACCCAACCCAATTTAACAACTCTACAGATCTTCAAAAATATCCTCGCACAATAGACAAGGACATTGCTCTTTTAAACGAACTTCATGAGGGCATATTGGTTTACGCTCCTTCCGTTTCCGATATATATGAAAAAGACGTGTCCTCAAAAAACTACAATTTTGGGCCTCTAGAAAATGAAATGGAAGGCAAGCATAGAAGCGGACATTTTGACGGAGTTGGGACGGTATTGTCAAAACTTTTTGATATAGTAAAACCACATAACGCCTATTTTGGTCAAAAAGATTTTCAACAGTTGCAAATTGTTAAAAAGCTAGTTGCCATAGAGAATCTTCCAATAAACATCGTTGGATGCCCTATTGTTCGCGAAGAAAATGGACTTGCTATGAGTTCGAGAAACAGCAGACTTGATGCCCAACAACTTGAAGAGGCTACAATTATATATAAAACATTGAAAGAGATACGTGAAAAATTTACATCTCATTCAATAGAAGATTTAAACAAACTGGTTACGGAACGGTTTTTGCAAAACCCTAACATAGAACTAGAATATTTTGAAATTGCTGACGAAGAAACCCTGAAAACAGCAAACCACAAAACTAATTCTACCTCCTACAGAGCTTTTATTGCCGCTTTTGTAGGTGAGATTCGATTGATCGATAACATGGCATTAAATTAATATCTTTGCCTTATGCAAATACACGTAGTAAAATCTAAAATCCATAGAGTTAAAGTTACTGGCGCAGACCTAAATTATATAGGCAGCATTACTATTGACGAGGATTTAATGGACGCAGCCAACATTATTGAAGGCGAAAAAGTTCAAATTGTAAACAACAACAATGGCGAACGACTAGAAACGTATGCCATCCCTGGTCCCCGTGGCAGTGGCGAAATAACCCTAAATGGCGCAGCTGCAAGACGTGTAGCTACTGGTGACATCCTAATTCTTATTACCTATGCAATAATGGATCTTGAAAAGGCGAAGTCTTTCAAACCAGCACTGATCTTCCCAGACGAAGAAACAAATTTACTTCGCTAAATTGAATCGTTCGGTCTCAAAATTTTTACAGATAACCATACCATTAGCACTTGGTGTTTTTTTAATATGGTTTGTATATGATTCTTTCACACCTGAACAACTAGTAGAGACCAAAAAGTATTTCGAAGACGCCAATTACGGCTTCGTATTCTTAGCTGTGTTTTTAAGCACTCTCAGTCACCTATCTCGTGCATATAGATGGAACTTCATGCTTGAGCCCCTCGGCTATAAATCTAGATTAGCCAATAACTTTATGGCTATTTCCGTAGCCTATCTTTTAAATATATTCATCCCTAAAAGTGGGGAGGTTTCACGCGCCATTATTGTAGACAGGTATGAAAACATTCCATTTCAAAAAGGGTTTGGAACAATTATTTCTGAAAGAGTCATAGACTTACTCTTTTTATTCCTCTTCACCACTGCAGCTTTAATAATTGAGTTTGACGCTCTTTATACCTATGTGAAGAAAAGTGTCCCCTCCTCAATTCTCTTTCTCTTTGGAATTGGCATTCTTCTAATTGCGATGAGCATTCCTTTGTATATAAAGTTTTCCAAATCAAATGTAAATAAGAAAATAAAAACATTTGTAATGGGTTTAAAGGAAGGAATTTTCAGCATTCATAAAATGCGAAAAAAGAAAGAGTTCCTCTTACACTCCTTATTTATATGGATACTTTACGTACTTTCGTTTTATTCATCAACCCAAGCGCTCCCCGAAACTGCCACTATCCCCTTTGGCACGATGATAATAACATTTGTTGTAGGCAGCTTCACCATAGGCTTTACGAATAGTGGCTTTGGAACATACCCAGCCGCCATTGCTGGAATTCTAAGTATTTTTGGTGTTGCCACAACTGCTGGAGTTGCTTTTGGCTGGATCGTTTGGATATCTAATATTACCTCCATTGTTATTTTCGGAGTACTCTCCCTAATATTACTGCCACTTTTCAACAGAAAGCAACTTTAACTTTTAGGCCTATATTGTTTTTCTGTTTAATTAAAGAAATTCGTAATTTGTTATCTTGAATAAAATAAATCCTTTACAATGAAAAAAATAATATTACTCACCCTATCTGTGTTGATATATAGTACTGGATTTTCTCAATCTAAAGTAATTTACACTGAAATTGAATCCTCTAAATTACAAACAACACGAAAATTAAAAATCCAGCTACCTCGCAACTACAGTACAAATGTTGATAAGAAATATCCAGTAGTAGTCGTTCTTGATGGCGACTATCTTTTCGAGCCTGTTGCGGGAAATGTTGACTACTTTAGCTATTGGGAAGATATGCCCGAATCTATCGTTGTTGGAATTATGCAGGGCGAACAACGATATGATGACTGTCTTTATAATGACGCCACTTCAATGCCCGAAGAAACAGGTGCAGACTTCTTTGAATTTATAGGAATGGAGCTCATGCCTTATATTGATAAAGAATATCGAACAGCAAAATTTGTAATTGGTGTTGGACATGATTTTACAGCAAACTTCATAAATTATTATTTATTTAAAGACCCTATTTTATTCAACGGATACATAAATCTAAGCCCTGATTTTGCTTTTGGAATGGAGGATAATATTGCACAGAGAATTCCAAACATAAAGAACAAAGTATTTTATTATCTAGCAACAGGAAGCAACGACATAATTGACCTGAAAGAATCTGCAGAAATCTTAAATCGTAAATTAGCTCCTTTAAAAAACAGTGACTTCATATATTATTTCGACAATTTTGAGGATGCAACACACTATTCTTTGGTGGGAAGAGGAATTCCCAATGCTTTAGAAAAAATATTTACCGTTTACCGTGCGATAAGCAAAAAAGAATACTCTGAAGTTTTACTGCTACCTAGCACCTCTCCTTATGATTACCTGATAGACAAATACAATGTGATTTCAGATTTATTTGGAATAACAAACAACATCCGAGTTAATGATTTTCTAGCCGTAGGAACTGCAGCTGAGAAGAAAGAAGATTGGGAATCTCTTCGCAAGATAGGTGAATTAGCCAGAAAACAACACCCAGATAAAATCATCGGTCATTATTATATTGGACGCTACTTTGAAGAATCTGGCAACGCCAAAAAAGCAATGCGTACTTTTCAAGCAGCTTTCGACAAAGAAGAAGTTGATTATATTACTGTAGATTTACTCCTTGATCGAGCAGATAAGATTAAAAGTGATTTTGGATATTAACTTCTTAATTTTAATTACGAAAACTAACCCTTAAATTAAACAGTTACCTCCTTGGCAAAAACTAAATCTACTTTCTTCTGTCAAAACTGTGGTGCTCAATTTGCTAAATGGCAAGGACAGTGCACTTCGTGTAAAGAATGGAATACAATTTCAGAAGAAATTATTCAGAAAGCTGAAAAAATAAGCTGGAAGTCCTCTGAGAATATAATAAAAAGAGTTGCTAGACCTCAGCGAGTCTCTGAAATATCAAGTCAAACTGATAGCCGGTTAGACACACAAAATCAAGAACTGAATCGAGTTTTAGGAGGCGGGCTTGTGCCAGGATCTTTAACCCTACTTGGAGGAGAACCTGGTATTGGCAAAAGCACACTCATGCTTCAAATTGCACTACAACTCCCTTATAAAACACTATATATTTCGGGAGAAGAAAGCGCACAACAAATAAAAATGCGTGCGGAAAGAATTCAGCCAATTTCTGAGAATTGCTACATACTTACAGAAACTAAGACTCAAAATATTTTTAGAATTATTGAAGAGTTAGAGCCTGACATTGTGGTGGTCGACTCAATACAAACTTTACATACCGACTATATTGAAAGCAGTGCGGGAACTATTTCTCAAATAAGGGAAACTACTACTGAACTAATTAAGTTTGCAAAAGAAACGGCTACTCCTGTTATTCTCATTGGCCACATTACCAAGGACGGAAACATTGCTGGTCCGAAGATTCTAGAACATATGGTTGATACAGTCCTACAGTTTGAAGGCGATCGAAATCATGTATATAGAATTTTGCGAGCTCACAAGAATCGTTTTGGAAGCACAAATGAATTAGGAATATACGAAATGCAAGGAAGCGGACTTCGTGAGGTTTCGAATCCTTCGGAAATATTAATATCTGAGAATGAAGAAGACTTAAGCGGCACAGCCATTTCAGCAACACTTGAAGGAATGCGTCCCTTAATGATTGAAATACAAGCATTAGTTAGCAGCGCTGTTTATGGCACGCCCCAACGTAGTGCTACGGGATATAATGCTAAGCGACTGAACATGATTCTTGCTGTTTTAGAAAAAAGGGCAGGCTTTAAACTTGGAGCCAAGGATGTTTTTTTAAACATCACCGGCGGTATCACTGTTGATGATCCAGCCATAGATTTAGCTGTTGTTGCCGCTGTACTCTCCTCTAATATTGACATTGCAATCGACAAACGGATGTGTTTTGCAGCCGAAGTTGGCCTTGCTGGTGAAGTCCGCCCAGTCACACGCGTGGAACAACGTATCATTGAAGCAGAAAAGCTTGGGTTTACTTCAATTGTTATTTCTAAGTATTCCAAGATTCCGAAAAGCAACTACAGCATAAACATCATAAAAGTATCTAAGGTCCATGATGTAGTTCATCATTTATTTGGTTAGAAAACTTATCTCTCAACACTTTTTTGAAGTAAATAACAAATCTAAATTACATTTGAATTTCGGTTTGAAATGTTGTGCATTTATAAGTCTATATCTACGGAATAATTACAGACCCCTTCCAAGAACAACTAATTAACCAATAGCTGAATCTTTCATTTACTTTCTTTTAAATTTAATTGAGAATTTAAAAACGGTAGAATATCAAATTAACTTTTCTTTAGCCATATCAAGATTTCATATCGGTATCTTTAAGATTCAATTCTTAAAACCTTCGATATGTCGTTCTTTTCTAAAATCAAACAAAGCCTACGTTTAATGAAAGATATTGATCTTGATGCTTTGAGCAAGCTTTCTAAGAAAGTGGATCTATCGGAGGTTATGAAATCTGTCGGCGAGCTAGACGACAAGGAGTTGCAAGGTTTAATGAAAATGCTCAAGCACAAGGGCGGAAAAAGAGGCCAGCATAAGCTACCTCCGATTGATGGTGACTTTTACAATTTAAGTTTAAAGTTAACACCACAACAACGAGACCTACAGATTAAGGTTCGGAATTTTATGGAGGATGAAATTCGTCCAATTGCCAATAAATATTGGAACAAGGCTGAATTCCCATTTCAGATTATTCCGAAAATGGCAGAGTTAAATATCTGTGGACTCACCTATGAAGGATATGGAACCCCTGATGAATCATTTTTGATGGAAGGTATTATAGCTATGGAAATGGCTCGTGTTGATGTTTCTATATCTACATTTTTTGGAGTTCATTCAGGTTTAGCCATGGGCTCTATCTACATCTGTGGAAGCGAAGAACAAAAGCAGGAATGGCTCCCCAAAATGGCACGAATGGAGCTCATTGGTGCCTTCGGACTTACAGAGCCAGAAGTAGGATCTGGTGTGGCAGGAGGATTAGGCACAACCTGCCGACGAGAAGGTGATGATTGGATTTTAAACGGTCAGAAAAAATGGATTGGGAATGCCACGTTTTCAGATGTCACAGTCATTTGGGCTAATGATGAAGCTACAAATCAGGTAAAAGGATTTTTGGTTCGTAAAGGAAACCCGGGTTTTAGAGCAGAGAAAATGGAAGATAAGATGGCGCTTCGCACTGTTCAAAATGCATTGATTACACTTACAGACTGCAGAATTCCTGAAAGAGATCGACTTCAAAAATGTGAATCATTTAAAGACACCGCCAAAGTTTTAAGAATGACCAGGGCTGCAGTAGCTTGGCAGGCCGTAGGATGCGCTCGAGGCGCCTATGAAAGTGCATTGAAATACACCAAAAAGAGAGAACAATTTGGTAAGCCCATTGCCTCTTTTCAATTAGTTCAGGATCATTTGGTAGAAATGCTTGCCAATCTCACCGCCATGCAAACTATGTGTTTTAGACTTTCAGAATTACAAGATGAAAATAAATTAACAGACGAGCATGCTTCCTTAGCCAAAGTATTTTGCAGTCTCAGAACGCGAGATGTTGTTAGAAGTGCTCGCGAAGTAATGGGCGGCAATGGAATTCTCCTTGAATATGACGTTGCAAGATTTGTTGCTGATGCCGAAGCAATCTACAGCTACGAAGGCACAAAGGAAATAAACTCTCTTATTGTTGGGCGTGCAATCACAGGCTACAGTGCTTTTGTATAGAAATTAATCATATCAAACAAAGATTTAAGATTACTCTATTTAAGGATGCAAGAAGCCCTATTAAAACACTGATAATCAAATCTTATTTAGCACGCCTTATCTGTGGACAAAAAAGAATTCTGTGATAATTTAATCAAACATTAATATTCAGAGCCCGAAAAATAATATTTGAAGCTCACACCAATCACTCTTCTTCAGAATCGGTGTAATAATTAAATAGAAAGTCATTGTATGGAAAGCGCGTAACGTGAATTTCTTTTACCTTGTTATAAATAAGCTCTCTAAACTCTTCGAAATTCTCTTTATTTAGTGCCGATATAAAGATTGCATCACCTTGCATTTTTGCCATCCAAGTTTGTTTCCATTCTTCTAAAGTGTAGTGTGCTTTTGTTTTTTCAGTCATCAAATCGTCATCATCTATTTTTTCTGGCTGATAGGCATCAATTTTATTAAACACCAAGATAGTTGGCTTATCTGCACTTCCAATTTCTTCTAGTGTTTTTTCAACAGATTCGATATGATGTTCAAATGAAGGGTGAGAAATATCTACAACATGAAGCAATAAATCTGCCTCTCGCACTTCATCTAATGTACTTTTAAAAGATTCAACTAATTGAGTTGGCAACTTTCTAATGAAACCTACAGTATCTGTTAGAAGAAACGGCAGATTTCCAATAACCACTTTTCTAACTGTAGTATCCAAAGTGGCAAAGAGTTTATTTTCTGCAAAAACTTTACTCTTACTAATTGTATTCATCACGGTAGATTTACCCACATTGGTATATCCAACGAGAGCCACCCTCACTAGAGCGCCACGATTTCCACGTTGAACCTCCATCTGTCTATCGATTTTTTTCAATCTATCTTTCAGCAAGGTAATTCTGTCTCGAACAATTCTTCTATCGGTTTCAATCTCTCTTTCCCCAGGTCCTCTCATTCCAATTCCTCCTCTTTGTCGTTCCAAGTGAGTCCATAATCCTGCCAAACGAGGCAACATATATTCGTATTGCGCTAACTCTACTTGAGTTCTCGCATAACTAGTTTGAGCTCGCTGAGCAAATATATCAAGTATCAAGTTCGTTCTATCAACTATCTTACATTCTAGAATCCGTTCAATGTTTTTTTGTTGAGCAGGAGACAATTCATCATCAAATATAGCTACCCCCACTTCGTTTTCTTCAACAAAGACTCTTACCTCTTCCAGTTTTCCTGTCCCGATAAATGTTTTAGGGTTAGGCACATCCATTTTTTGAGTAAATCTCTTCAGCACCTCTCCACCAGCAGTATATGTTAAGAATTCCAGTTCATCAAGATATTCTTCACTTTTCACTTCATCTTGATGCTGAGTTATAAGTCCGATTAGGACTGCTCTTTCATAGGAAATATTTTCTTGTTCAATCATAAATTAAATTATATTGTAAAATTAGTCGTGTCTAACTAAAGCATAAGTCCACTCTGTTTGTAAAATTCAGACAAATGTGTTTTAGCTTTATGGAACTAGCCTACCTTATAGTGTGGTTAACAGTT
>DATGMT010000060.1:0-3629 GCA_035307265.1 Aequorivita sp. | reverse complement strand
AGGTTTTCAAAAAACGAATGTTTGTTTTGAATCATCACAAGGAAATTGACTTTGTGTTTAATTTGAAATTGTTCTACAGCTTCAACGAGGTCTACATATTCTGTTGTTAGAAAGAGGTGGTTATTATCTTTTAAGAATTCTTCTAACTGGTTTTTAACTTCAACCTGAGCTTCGTTTAAGGCAGCACCGAAGTACACATTTAGGACATTGAGTTTAGCTTGGTGACTTTCACAAATAGACTTCAGAAGTTTTAGACTATTGTTTTTTATAGAGAACTTGAAATCTGTTGGAAACAAAACTTCTTTTGGCTGAATGTATTCGAAATCATTTGGAACTGCAATCACAGGGCAGTTTACTTTTCTGATTGTAAACATAGTATTTGTCCCTAGGAATACTTCTCTTGCGCCTGTTGCACCTTTAGTACCCATTACAATTAAATCAATTTCACGTTCTTGAACTACGTCTATTATTTCATCAACCAACAGATTAAAAGCGGATATTCTTTTAAAAGTGTGTTTAGAGTTATTGAATTCAGATTTGATATTCTCTTCTATTTCTTTTAACCCTTTATTTGAGTTTTCTCTATTAATTTCTTCAATCAATAAAGTAGAATGACCATCGGCAAAAGTAGTTAGATTATAAGGTATAGGTGTAAAAGTATTCAATAAATGAAAAGTACATTTTTCGTCTTTAAAAATCTGCATAGCATATTGGACAGCGTTAAATGCATTTTCAGAAAAGTCGGTTGGTAGTAGTATATTTTTCATTTTATAGGGATTATTTAGAATAGTGATTCTTACAAAGTTCAATATAAATCTTCAAATTACTAAACACAATGATATAAATCATTCAAAAAGAACAGAGAAAATATTTACTTTAGCATAAATTCAACAATAACTAAAACCATAAAATTATGAAATCTAAACCGTTGCTTATTCTCCTCATATCGTTTTTACCATTTGCTACTATTGCACAGATTATTTCAAAAATTGATGAAGTTGGTTCATTTTCAGAAAACTTTGCTGCAGTTAAAAAAGATGGAGCTTGGGGGTTTATTAATACAGAAGGAGTGCTTGTTGTCGATTTTAGCACAGAAATTATCTCACCTCCAAATGGAGCGCCTACATTCAGCAGTGGTATGTGTATGTTTAAAGAAGTTAGAGATGGCATTACATTTTATGGTTTTATCAATACCAAGGGTGAAAAAGCCATTCCTGCTGAGTATATAGTTGCTTCCCCTTTTGAAAATGGATATGCTCGTGTAATAAAATATTATGAGACAGAGTCTAGTGGGACAAATGCTTTAGGGAAAAAGATAGTTAACTATAGTTATAACGAATTAGTTATAGACACGAACAATGAGGTTGTTCAGCATCTTATTGGCCCCAAGAATTTGGATATGCAGAATCTAAAATCGAGTAATTTCTTCTTAGGTCTCTTTTCGTTTTTTGTTGGAGAGAACCTAATAGCGGTTTATCAATCGGACAATACATTTTCAATCTTCAAATTAGGAAACTAAGGCTGTGCAATTAAATATTTTATTGATTAACTTACCCCTATGACAAAAATTGGATTAACTCTTTCTGGTGGAGGGGTGCGAGGTGCGGCACATATAGGTGTTTTAAAAGCTCTTGAAGAATACAATATTTCGCCTACTCATGTTTCGGGCACGAGTGCTGGTGCAATTGTGGGTTCTCTTTATGCAGGTGGTGTTCATTGGTCTGAGATATTGAACTTTTTTAAATCTACATCACTTTTCACCACAAAACGGTTTGCCTTTAACAAGCCAGGTTTTTTAGACACTGATAAGTTTTATGACGATCTTAAAGCGTTTTTCCCGAGGGATAACTTCGACGTTTTAGAAAAGTCGTTATTTATTACTGCCACTGATGTTATTGAAGGCACTTCAAAGATATTTAGCAAAGGTCAATTAATTAAGCCTGTTATAGCTTCTGCCTCTTTTCCTGGAGTATTTACGCCCACAGAAATAAATGGAGCATATTATGTTGATGGTGGAATATTAAACAATTTCCCTGTCGATCCATTAAAAAAACGTTGTGATAAAATTATTGGCGTATGTGTAAACCAGATGAACACGATTAAGATTAAGGATTTAAAATATTCCTATACAGTTGCTGATAGAGCACTTAAGATACGATCTGCATCAGATTCTATTATTAAGTTTCCTTTATGTGATATTGTTATTGCTCCAAAAGAAGTGGGAAACTACGGTGTTTTTGGAATGAATAATACCGAGGCAATTTTCGAGCTAGGCTATGCTGCAGCTATTGAAGTTTTAGAAAACAATGAAGAAACAGTCCGCTTACAAGAGTAGATTTGTTTAAGGTTTTAAATCTTATTTCCATCTTTTAAAGCTTCGAACCCAGCTATTAAATCGAAAAGTTCTTCATCAATAGTGCTTTGTCTAAGGCGGTTATAGCCTCGTTGAAGTTCATCTAGCATTTCATCTATATTTTTTTCTGCGCGTTCCATAGCCTCGAGCCTGCTTGCATTTTCGGCTGCTAATGATTCGGCACTTGCTTTATAGACAGAGACGAAAAGGTATTCACCAATGAGGGTTCTAAGCGTGTTTTCCACACCTCCAATTACTTGAGGTAGATTATATGTAGGCCATACCATTTGGGATATTTCATATTCCCATTTTTTATCAGGTGGAAATAGTTGTTGTCCTTTCTGACTATAACTTGCGCCTTCAGTAGGGACGTTATGAAAAATATAAAACTTATAGAATTGGTCTTTCTGCCTGAGTTCTTCGCTGTTTATTAAAATTTGATTTACCAAAGGTGTAATTGCAGTTACCGAATTAGGTACATTAAAGCATTTTGTTGGAGCAAACTCACTATCTAGAAGCAGGGAATAGACTCTTTCTCCCACAGCCCAAATTTCTGTTTCCCCAGGTATTTCCTTAATTACTTTTTGGGCATAATTACTAATCAGATCGTTATATCTTCCAACTAATCCTTGATCAGAGCCAAAGATAACTGCTACAGAAATTGCATCTTTTTTATTGCTACTATCAGCCACAAGAGAAATTCGTTCTTCTTTGAAACACGCATGAATTCCCAGAGAAATAGTGTGGTAATAGTCCTGCAAAGATTTTACAGCCGTTTCATACTGAGTTATATTAGAAGTAGCCATGGCTTTCATGGTTCTCACCACAGAAGCCATATCGCCCGCGCTTTGTTTTCTTCTTTGTAAATTTATTAATGTATCACTCATTACTTGTCAGTTCAGGTAAGTTGGCAATAGCTTCTTTTGCTAACGATATGAGTACAGCTTCATCATTGTCGTTTAAAGGTTCAGAGGAAAATATTCGACGGAGCAAATCATCTGGTAAATGGGAAGATTTTTGACGAATTAAAGTTTCAGCTTTTGTAATTTTATCTAAAGGAACTGGATCGAACACTCCGTTTATAAGTGCAACCAACACTAACAATTGTTCGGGTACAGACACGAGTTCCATTTCTGGTTGTTTGAAAATCATTCGTATTCGTTTTCCTCTTTCGATTGTTTTTTGAGTATCGTCATCTAGTCGGGTACCAAAACGTGCGAATGTTTCCAATTCTTCAGATTGTGCATAAGCGAGTTTAAGATTACCAGCTATTTTC
>DATGMT010000059.1:0-15331 GCA_035307265.1 Aequorivita sp. | reverse complement strand
GCAAACGTCGAATGTTGCACCGCCCCACATTTCAATACTGAAAGTGTTAGGGTGGTTTTTAGCAAAACTTTCAGCAACCTCGAGCATATCATAGGATCGCATTCGGGTTGCTAATAAAGACTGGTGTGCGTCTCTAAAGGTCGTATCGGTATAATGGGTTTTCTTTTCGTCTTTTAGCCATGCACAGAATTTTTCTGGGCCTAATTCTGTTAATAAATCCTTAGTTCCTTTTGGATAGGGGCTAAGTGGATCAAATTTTGGAATTTTAGGAGTTCTGAAAGTTTTATCCTTGTCGAAAGTCTTTACATCGGGATTCCCATTGACAATCACCTCACCTAAAAACTTTACGATTTTTGAGGTTCGATCTTGAGAAAGCTTGATGTCAAATAGTGATGGTGTGTTGGCAATAAAATTAACCGTTGCCTTACCATCGACAAATGTTTCGTGTTGAATTACATTTTGAAGAAAATGAATATTTGTCTTTACTCCTCGAATTCGGAATTCCTTTAATGCTCTTATCATTTTCCGAGTTGCTCCATCCAAGGTTCTACCGTGTGTGGATACTTAACTAGCATCGAGTCGAAAAAAGGGCTCACACTATAGGACTGATAAATACTTCCGGCGTCTAACCGAATACCCATTCCGGCAGCACTTCTGTAAGTTGTAATGGTTCCGTAGTCTGGAGTGAAATTGTTTTGTGGGTCTTCTGTTGTAATTCTACATTGGAGTGCAAATCCATAGGTAGCAAGCGAATCTTGACCGTAGATCTTTATTTGTTTGTCAGAAAGTTTATATCCTCCAGCAATAAATATTTGAGATTTAATGAGGTCAATTCCAGTAACCATTTCGGTAACAGTGTGCTCTACTTGGATTCTAGGATTTACTTCTATAAAAAACACATTGTTCTTTTTATCAACTAGAAATTCAACAGTTCCTACGTTGTTGTAATTTACTTCGGTGGCAATTTTTACAGCATAGTCGTATAGTGAGTTTTTTACTTTTTGCGAAACATTAAAAGAAGGAGCTATTTCAACAACTTTTTGATGGCGTCGTTGAACCGAACAATCACGCTCAAATAGATGGCGAATATTTCCGTGGTTATCTGCTACAATTTGTACTTCAAGATGTTTAGGGTCTTCAACATACTTTTCTAAGAACATTGTGTCGTCACCAAAGGCATTTAGTGCTTCACTTCTAGCAGATTCAAACTGACTTTTTAAATCGTCGTCATTTCTCAAAATTCGCATTCCTCTTCCACCACCTCCAAAGGCTGCTTTAAGCATGATTGGGTATCCTATTTCTTTGGCTTCAGAAAGAGCAATCTTTAATGATGTAAGTTTTTTGGTATTGCTTTTTATTGTGGGCACTCCACATTTTTCAGCTATTTTTTTTGCTGTTATTTTGTCTCCTAAAGCATCCATTACCTCAGGATTTGGTCCTATGAAAATAATTCCGTTTTTGGCGCAGTTGCGAGCAAATTCAGAGTTTTCTGCAAGGAAACCATAGCCAGGATGTATGGCATCGATGTCTTTAGATTTTGCCAAAGCAATTATGGCTTTTCCATCCAAATAAGGCTTTAGAGGCTCATTATTCTCACCAATTTGATAGGATTCGTCTGCTTTATATCGGTGCTGTGAGTATCGATCTTCATGAGTGTAAATCGCTACTGTTGTTAAGTTTATTTCGGTGCAGGCTCGTAAAATTCTAATAGCGATTTCACCACGATTAGCAACGAGAACTTTTTTTATTTTCATAAAGAGACTTTTTTAGGAGGTGAGTATTGGATATAAAGATAGGAAAGAGAGTGAAAAATTGAATGATTTTTAAAGAAATTATATTATAATTGGAAATGTGAGTAGTTTAGGTGTCTTTAATTCGTGAAATTGATAATCGACAGCCTAAAGTAAAGATGAAATTTGAGCAACCTGAGTTATTGGCGAGGCTTTTTTCTGATTAAATATGGGTTGTGGTTTTTGTAGTTCCTTATTACAAACTCTAATGCAGTTTGCAATACTTCACCCATGTTCACAGACTTCTTAAAATTTACATCTCCTGTGAGGTCGAAAAGCCCCATTTTTAGTTGGTTGACTTTTTCTGGAGGTGATATAGTGTCTACTTTCATGCAGTTTAATAATCCTCTCAACCTTTTTCTTTCGCTAGTTGCACGTCTTGCCAAAAGAGAGCGTTCTTCGTTTTTATATTGTTGAATAGAACTTGGATGTAGAAGCTCCAAAGTCATATCAACAAGTTGATTGTTTTCCTTTAAAAACTGAGGCTTATATACTTTTAAGTTGCCTTCATAGCTTTGTTGATCGAAGTCGATTCCACGAATACGATATTGAATTCGATCAAAATCATGGGTGAGAACCATTACGTAATTGTAGGAACGCATATCTCCTAAAAGCCTCACAAAACAGCGTTCGTTAAACTTTACAAACTCTTTTGCGATTTCAACTTTATCTTTCCGTGAACATTCGTCTAAGTGGTTTGCAATAAAATCATCGCCAGGAATTCCAGAAATATGTTCTTCAATTAATGTGGTTTTATGAACTAAAAAATTAATGTGGTTTGGAGCAAGTAGATCTTCTAATTCTAATCCGTAAATTCTTGAAGCATCTGCTTTTTTAATGTAGAGGTAGAGATAATTATCATTTAAGATATTCCGAACTTTTATTCTGAAGGGTTT
This sequence comes from Aequorivita sp., assembly GCA_035307265.1. Taxonomy (GTDB): domain Bacteria; phylum Bacteroidota; class Bacteroidia; order Flavobacteriales; family Flavobacteriaceae; genus Aequorivita. Next base: position 12,645 of record DATGMT010000059.1, on the reverse strand, counting down.
AGAATTTCCAAAAGTGCAAAAATCAATACTATCGATATTCAAATAAGGTAGAATAGATTCTGAACCATCAGAATGTAATACCGAATACATTTTTTTTAAGCTATGATGGATTTCTTCGGTTTCAAACTCTGAATAGTAAACACTAACCCAAAGTGTGTCTTTTCCGTTTTTGTCGTAAACCGAAACAGATCCCTGAAAGCGTAGTAAATCATCATAAAAAATAGGAATCTTAATTGTCCGACCATGACGTCTTAGATATTTAAAAAGTGCATCGGTGATAGGATAAGTAGGTTTCTTTTTAGAAATAAGCTTGTTCTGGTTGTCCATAGTGACGGAAAAAATATTTCCTTAAATATAATAATAACGAATTAGATACTCTTTTAGCAGTGTTTCTGAAAGAGTTAAACTACAAGAATAAGTTGAAAACAGCTTGTTTCCGAAAGATATTACGATAAAAGAGTGACAATCTCTTTGATGGTTTCTTCATCTGAAGTAGCTACAACGCCGTCGTCAAAAAACGAAGGACTATGCATAGACACCTTTGGTTTTTTATAAAGAGTTTGCTTTTTTGTTGTTGCTGAAAGATGAATCGTTCTAAACCCTGCCTCTTTAAAAGCTACTGCATTTTGTATGGTAATACCACCTGCAGGCATAATTTCAATCTTGCTATCTGAAGCTTCTTTCAATTCTTTTAGAAATGAAATTCCTTCAAATGCAGTGGGCTGTAGCCCTGAAGAAAGTAATCTTGTAACCTTTAAATCTACTAATTTATGTATTTCATCTAAGGGGTTTTCTGCCCAATCAAAAGCTCTGTGAAAAGTAAAATCCATTCCTTGAGAAGCATTGATAAGTTGCTTGGTGCGTTTAACATCAATTTCGTGATGATGATCTAAAGCGCCACTTATGATTCCGGCGCAACCTATTTCGCCACAAAAAGCAATGTCTCTTAGCATTACGTCAAAATCTTCATCGGAATACGTAAAGTTCCCACTTCTTGGCCTTATTAAAATGTGAACTGGTATATCTAATTCAATAATAACTTTTTCTATCAAGCCAAGAGAAGGAGTGAGGCCGCCAACTGAAAGCTCGGAACAAAGCATAATGCGGTCTGCTCCTGCATTTTGAGCTGCTTTGGCACTAGTGAAACTATTGGCACAAATTTCTATTTCCATAAAATGCAAATTTTTTAGCAGTACCTCAAAGTTATAGGATTCTTTGCCAAGAGTGAAATATAAAATGATAAACTATTTCTATTTTATAGAGATTGAATTTCTTAAGGCTTAATTGCTTTATAAATAAAAACTGCCCTGACATAAATGAACAGGGCAGTAAACTAATCAACTAATTAATCAAACAAAATTTTTATCTCCATCCGCCACCAAGGGCTTCGTATAGATTTATAATAGCTTGTAAACGGCTGTTTTTTGCCGATATTATATCTAGGTTGGAAGCAAGGGCTCGTTCTTGAGCCGATAATACTTCAATATAAGTGGCTAAACCATTATTTAGTAGTTCTTCGGAATATTCGGTTGCTAAGTTTAGAGCATCACTTTCCTGTTTTTTAATGTCTATTTTTTCGTCGGCAGCTTTTAGTGAATACATAGCGTCAGACACTTCTCTTCCTGCATTTAATAACGCATATTTGAATTGTAACAACGCTTGATCCTGTCTTGCTTGCGAAACTTCATGTTGAGTTTTAATTCTTCTGTTATTGAAAATAGGTTGTGTTAATCCACCAACAACGGTTGCAAACAATGAGTTTACATTAAATAACTGATCCAACTCTAAACTTTGAAGTCCGCCATTTGCACTTAATGTAAGCGATGGATAAAAACTACTTCGCGAAACGTTAGTAAGTTCAAAAGCATTTACTAATCCATATTCGGCAGCCATAACGTCGGGTCTGTTACTCAATAGCTGAGTAGGTAATCCAGTCTCGATAGGAATATCGATCACTTGAGACTCAAGAGTACTGCGGTTGATTTCACGAGGGGCACTTCCTAAAAGGATAGAAAGGGTATTTTCCATCATGCGTACCTGCGTTTTTAAATCTACCAAAATCGCTTGGGCTGTTAATAGTTGTGCCTCGGTTTGTTTAACACCAACCTCGGTTACGCTACCAGCATCCTTTAAAGCAATGGTGGTTTCTAATCCTCTTGTTCGTGTTTCGATAGTTTCTTCAGTAACTCGAATTTGGTCGTCTAAAGCTAATAACTGATAATATACCGATGCGATATTCGCTACTAATCTACTTTTAACAGCTTGATGCGCAGCTACAGATTGAAGATATGTTGCTTCGGAAGCACGTTTATTACTTCTAATCTTTCCCCAGATATCAGCTTCCCAAGATAATCCACCTGCAACTTCAAATTGATTTGCTGATGATGCTTGACCACCAAATTGACCGTTGTCTGAAAACTGCTGATGAACGGCAGATGCATTTAGGTTTAAAGCCGGTAAATATCCTGCTTTACCTTGTTTTAAATAGGCTTGAGCGATATCGATTTGCTTTAATGCAATACGGATATCCATATTATTCTGAAGTCCTTCTTCAATATAATCTTGAAGAATAGGGTCTTTAAATATCTCTTTCCAAGACATTGTTGCCATCGTTAAACTGTCCTGTGGCAACTGGTCTGTACGGAATCTTTGGTCCTCTTCGACCACTGTAGGTCTCGTATAATCTTTGGCTACAAAACAAGATTGAAGCGACAAGAATACCAAGGTTAGAGCAATTCCTTTTATAAATTTCATAAACTGATTTCTTTTAATTTTCATCTTGAACTTCTTTAACAAAAGTGTCTGGCACTTTGTTCATTTTATCTTGAATCCATTGGAAGAAGATGTACAGAATTGGGATTACGAATACTCCGAAAATTGTACCTATTAATAATCCTCCAACTGCACCTGTTCCAATAGCATTGTTTCCTCGTGCACCAATTCCTGTAGCAAATACTAGTGGCAATAGTCCAACAATAAACGCGAACGAGGTCATTAAAATTGGACGAAGTCGTGCTTTTGCACCATCGAAAGCCGATTGCATACGGGACAATCCAGTTCGTCGTCTTTGAAGCGCAAATTCAACAATAAGAATTGCGTTTTTCGCCAATAAACCAATAAGCATTATGAGTGCAATCTGGAAGTACACGTTGTTCTCTAAGCCTGATAATTTTGTGACAATATAAGCTCCAAAAACTCCTACAGGTACTGAAAGTATTACTGAGAAAGGAATTAAGAAACTTTCGTACTGTGCTGCAAGAATGAAGTAAACAAATAGTAAAACCAAGATGAAAATAAAAGTGGTTTGACTACCTGCTGAGATCTCCTCACGAGTAAGTCCTGAGAATGCGATGCCGTATTCTTGAGGTAAGTTTTCACCCACTTCTTGAACAGCTCTAATAGCATCTCCAGACGAATATCCTGGCGCTGCTGCACCATTTACACTCGCAGAGTTAAATAGGTTAAATCGAGTTACAGATTGTGGTCCGTAAACTCTTTCTAAGCTAATGAACTCGGTTATTGGAGCCATTTCACCTTTTGAGTTTCGAACAAAAATTTGATTTAAACTTTCAACATTTGCTCTGTCTTCAGGCAATGCTTGAATGAATACTCGATACTGTTTTCCATATCTAGAGAAATCGGCAGCATAGATACTTCCTATATACCCTTGAAGTGTTGTTAGAATAGAACTTACGCTTATTCCTGCTTCCTTTGTTTTTGCAATGTCTACATCAATTTCATATTGAGGGTAATCAGTGTTGAATGATGACTGAGCATACATAATTTCGGGTCTCTGCATTAACTCTCGCAGATAGTTTTGTGTGGCGTCATTCAAATCGCTAAAACTACCACCCATTCTATCTAAAACTTTTAATTCAAATCCAGAAGACACACCGAAACCTGGAACGCTCGGAGGCTGGAAGAATAAAATTTTAGCATCAGGAATTGTAGCTGCTACTCCAAAAAGTTTACCTGTAATAGCTTCAACAGACTTTTCGTCTTCTTCTCTTTCAGACCAGTCGTCAAGCTTGATAAATCCAATTCCGTAGTTACTTCCTGAACCACTAATAATACTAAATCCATTTACCAATGAGATATCTCTAATTCCTGGAATGTCTTTAATTTTTGCTTGTAATTCACTTGTAACACCAACGGTTCTATCTAATGAAGCACCTGCTGGAAGTTCAATGTTCGCAAAAATAAGTCCTCTATCCTCGTCGGGAACAAATCCTGTTGGAGTTGTATTAGAAGCCCATACAATTCCTACGGTACATGCAATTAAAAAGACTGCGCTAATCCATTTATGTCTATATAAAAATCCTAGAGATCGCACATATTTGTCTGTAGTAACATTAAATGCCGTGTTGAATTTACTAAAGAAACGACCTAAGAAGTTTTTCTTTTTAACCTCTTCATCATGAGATTTAAGGAAAATAGCACATAGTGCAGGACTTAAAGTAAGCGCGTTTACTGCTGAAATGGCAATTGCCACAATAAGCGTAACACCAAATTGTTCATAGAAAACTCCGGTAGGACCTGTAATGAACGTTACAGGAATAAATACTGCAGCCATCACTAATGTAATAGAGATAATAGCTCCTGTAATTTCATCCATCGCTGAGTGAGTTGCTTTTAAAGCAGACTCAGCACCTTCTTCAAGTTTAGCATGCACAGCTTCCACCACCACAATGGCATCATCCACCACAATCCCAATTGCCAAAACAAGAGCGAACAATGTTAGAAGGTTAATAGAATATCCAAATAGGTTTAAGAAGAAGAAGGTTCCAATAATTGAAACCGGTACAGCAATAGCCGGAATCAATGTTGAACGGAAATCTTGTAGGAAAATAAACACTACTAAGAATACTAATAAGAAAGCTTCAATAAGTGTTGTAATTACTTTGCTAATTGAGGCTTCTAAGAACTCGTTAGAGTCAAAGTTTACACTGTAGTGCATTCCTTTTGGGAATTGCTTTTCCATTTCCTCAATTTTCTCGTGAACGGTACGAATAATTTCCTGAGCATTCGATCCAGCAGTTTGGTAAACAGCCATACTCACACCTGGGTTTCCGTTGGTAAATGAAACTGAGCCATAGTTTTGAGCATCTAACTCAATATCGGCAACGTCTTTAAGCGTAAGGAATTTTCCGTTTCCAAGAGACTTGATTACAATCTCTTCATACTGTGAAGCTTCTTTATATCTACCGCTATAGTTTAGTACATATTCGAACGACTCAGCATTGTTCTGACCTAAAGAACCGGCTGCGGCCTCTCTACTTTGCTCGCGTATTGCAGCAGTAATATCTGAAGGTTCTAGATTATAAGCGGCTAATTTTTCTGGTTTTAACCAAATACGCATTGCGTAGTCTTTACTTCCAAATACGTTTACACCACCAACCCCATTAATCCTTTTCATTTCTGGAAGGACGTTAATGTTTAGGTAGTTTTGGATGTATGTTCCGTCGTAGTCTTCATTTTCAGAATATACTGTTAGGAACATCAATGCACTTGTTTGTTGTTTTTGAGTAATTACTCCCGATTGAGTTACCTCTGATGGAAGTAAAGCACTTGCTCGGGCTACACGGTTTTGCACGTTTACCGCAGCGATATCTGGATCTACATCCTGATCGAAAAACACGTTAATACTAGCACTACCGTTGTTACTTGCAGTAGAAGTAATGTATGTCATCCCTTCTACACCGTTAATTTGCTCTTCAATTGGAACAATAACACTCTCAAGCACAGTTGCAGCGTTAGCGCCAGGATAGTTGGCAGAAACCTGTACCGTTGGCGGAGCAATTTCTGGGTATTGGGTGGTAGGAAGTGTTGCAATCCCTAAAACTCCCAATATTAATATGATGATGGAAACGACACTCGATAAAACCGGTCGTTCAATAAACTTTTTGATCATAGTTTTCTTATTTGAATACTTTTTCTATTCCTTTCGCAATACTGTCAAAATCTGCTGGTTGAGCTATAATAGGTGTTTGATCCCTTAGCTTTCCAACTCCTTTTGCAACTATTTTATCTCCCGGAGAGATACCGTCTTTTACAATAATTAAATTGTTTACGCGATCTATGACTTTTATAGCGCTTGTAGTTGCTAGAGTGTCTCCTTGTACTTTATATACATAGGTTACTCCTTGTCTTTCATATGTAGATGATTCTGGCACTACAGTTGCATTTTCGTATGTATTAGGAAGTTGTATTCTACCGCTGTATCCACTAGAAAGTAGTCTAGCTGGGTTTTCAAAAACGGCTCTAAACGAAACTGTACCTGTGGTTGGGTTTACTTGTGAGTTGATAGTTTCAATTGTTCCTTCTTGGTCATATAAACTACCATTTGCCAATAATAAACGAACTTTAGGTAAGTTTTTTATCTTCTCGTCTATAGTATTACCTTCATTATTTTCGATGAAGTCTAAATAGTCTTTCTCATTCATAGAAAAGAAAGCAAAAATCTTGTCTATGTTGGCTACAGTAGTCAATGGCACTTGTGAAGATGGACTAATTAATGCTCCTTCTCTAAAAGGAATAGCTCCAACATAACCATCAACAGGACTTTTTATAGTTGCGTAACCAATATTTGCAACTACAGAATTATATGAACTCTGAGCTTGAGCTAATCTTGCTTTTGCAGTTTCAAGCTGTACACCACTGATAATATTTTTTTCAACTAACGGTTTGAGCTTATTAACTTCAACTTGAGCTGCATTCACATTTGCTTTGGCTGCCGCAGCATCTTGGCTTAGAGATTGAGTCTCTAATCTAAAAAGAGTTTGCCCTTTTCTTACTTTTTGCCCTTCGTCAACTAATACGTCTGTAATATATCCTGAAGTTTTTGCGCGAACTTCACTGTTGATGATACCTTCTAAACTAGTTGGGTAAGTGGCGTATGCAGTAACTGTTTGTGATGGCACAGTAACTACAGGAAACGGTAAAGCCTGTGGTGTTCGTTGCTGATCTTGTTTTTCACCACAGGATGAAAATATTAGAAAAACCCCCAAGGCCACAGGGAGAGTGTGAATAAATTTTATTTTTTTCATAGTTGATTTAATTATTCGTTTTTGTGGTTCTCAATTAATTTCTTACGAAGGTTTTGCATTAGAACAGTAGCTTGTTCTAAATAATTTAAATACTCATAATGAAAATTTAAATCAAAAACCTCGTCAGAATCTTCAGGTAATGATTTGTTTATATCTTTTTTGTAATTGACAATCTCTAGGTGTATGTCGCGTTCTTCATTCCAATTTTTTATCATTTCATCCATTGATTGTACCCAAGCATTCGGACTTAGAATAAAGTATTTTTTACGATCACCAGGCTTCGTATAATAAGTTATCCTATTAGAAGCTTGAAGCGTTGTAAGGTGTGTGAAAATTGTGCTTTTACTTGCATTGAGTTCGCAAACCAAGTTTTCAAAAGTCTCTCCCTTCCTTCCTTTGAGAACAAGAGTGGCAATAATACGCGCTGCCAAAGGGGCTAGTTGTTCTCTAGTTTCAATATGAACCCCCATTTTTTCTATTATGTCTTCTTCTTTTTTCACGCCAAAATAAATAATAAGGGCGCAAAGATATAACTGGTTCGGTAAAAACAGAACCAAATTATTGCTAAATGCCTGTTAAAACTTTTTTAAGGTTTCTGTAGATGGCATAAAGCTCTATTCACATACTTTTTTAAATACTATAGATCAGAAGGAATAATATTGATGGGTAAATGCTAAAAAGGAACTAGAAATTGATAGTTTTGAGAGGAATTTTAAACATTATATTAATGAGACAAACCTACTCTTTTTTGCTTTTTGGCTTCCTCTATGGTGGCCTTTGCCCAGTCGGGCACTATTGACACAACGTTTGGAACAGATGGCGCAGTTACAACGGCTGTCCATTCAAACTATAATGTCGCAGAAACAACCACAGTGCAACTTGACGGAAAAATTTTATTTGCAGGAAATGCTGGAACCCCATCCACATATCATATGGCTGTTGCGAGGTATATTGAAGATGGAACATTAGATTCTTCCTTTGGAAATGAGGGCACCCTCCGTTTTAACGTTGGTTCTTTGAAATCTTTTGTTATGGATGTAGTACAGCAACCTGATGGTAAAATCCTTTTGGGAGGTCGTACTTGGAATGATGTGTCAGGCGACTTCGCGCTTGTTAGACTCAACGAGGATGGAAGCTTCGATAGTACTTTTGGAGATAATGGTGTTTCACGACTTTCTACACCCGAATCAGAAGCTTCAGAAGCAATTGCGTTATTGGATGATGGAAAAATATTGATGGTTGGATATAGAGACGATAATTTTGCAGTAGCAAAGTTTAATGCAGATGGAAGTTTAGACACTACTTTTGGTGATAATGGATGGAAGGTAGTTCCTTTTGATGGCGTAACAAGCTATGCAAGTGATGTAGTAATTCAAGATGATGGTAAAATTGTGGTTTCAGGATTTGCATTAAATAGTTTAAATAGGTTTCAAGTTGCTGCAGCAAGATTTAATGTTGATGGCATTATTGACAACTCCTTCGGAATTGACGGAAGAGTAATTTTCAACGTAGGAGAATGGAATGATTTCACGAAGCAGTTGCTATTCAAAGCGATGGTAAAATTCTAGTTGGAGGTCATAAATGGATTGCAAACTCACAGCAAAAGCATGACCTATTTGTGGCAAGACTAAATACAGATGGAAGTTTTGACACTTCTTATGGAACCAATGGAGTGGCTACAGCTCGTATTGTGGATGGTTCTAATTATAGTAATGGAATGGTGTTACAAGCAGATGATAAACCAATTTTGGCAGGCTACACTATTCAACAAACAACCTACAATATGGCGATGGTAAGATTCACCACAGATGGTTTGCTCGACACTACATTTAATGATAACGGAATGGTGGGTTTTGATTTAAACGATCGTGAAGATTATGGAAATGCAATTGCGCTTCAAGCCGATGAGAAAATAATTTTAGCAGGCTACTCTTATGGTGGAGGTGGATCAGAAATGGTTGTTGCAAGATTTCTTAATGATGAGGTTGTTGGAATTCAAGATCAACAATTTTCAGGCTTTCGTCTTTACCCAATCCCAACTCGAAATCAATTAGTAATTGACTTGAACGATACTTCTTCATCTACATATGAATTAGAAATCATTGATATGTTAGGAAAGAAAGTATATGGTGCTGAAATACAAAAAACAGCACAAATCGATGTTTCATCATTCGCAACGGGAACTTATTTAGTGAAATTGAGTTCAAACTCACAAACAACTACAGTTCGTTTTGTGAAGCAGTAAATCGTAAAACAGATTTTATACAGCTACCAATAGGGCATACTACAATTTAGTGTGCCCTATTGTTTTATTAACTTGTTTACGCCATTATAATCTTTCAATTTTAATGTTTTCCTTCAAGGTGTTTCCTTCACTATCAACTACTGTTAAAATATAGTTTCCTGGTTTAGGAGTGATAGCCAATTCGTGAAAAGTTTGTGTGCTACCAACATATTCCGAATCTAAATACCAATATACTGTTGTATCGGGCGAGCGATGAGCTATTTTAAAGATCACGTCGTTTATGTTTTCATCAAAATTTTTCGGGAGTAATACTGTCTCGTTCTTCTTGGGATAAATAAAAGCCATTACATTTTCTCCTTCCTGCAAACAATCTGATGCAAATGGAGGAAGTGGTTTGTACTCTGGATGAGTTGAAGCGTAATAATATTCCATAACTGGCGGAAGAACAAACCAGGTTTTTTGTTTCATTTCTGAAAGTTCGTAGCAGGATGAGTTTACACGATAGTTTTCAGAATTATCTAGGAATACGGTTTGATGATATGGACATGCTTTTGTTCGTGTTCCGAGTATCGGGACCCACTCTTTGTTTGTTTTATCACAGAAAACTCCAGCTAAATGGCCGCTGCTCGAGCATATTTCAACTTCTACTAATTCGTCATAAGGAATGTCAAACCAACCACTTTTAGGGAGAACATTTAATACATCGAATAAAATAGGGGAAGCAGCTTGAATTCCTGTGAGTCCTGGGCGTCCTTCACCCGATGCATTTCCAGCCCAAACACCAATTGCGTATTTTGGAGTAACACCAACAGCCCAAGAGTCCTTAAATCCATGGCTAGTTCCCGTTTTCCATGCTATAGGTTGGCTGCTAGTAAAAAACTCCCAGTTTTCTTCACCGCTAGGTCTATTCACTTTTTGCATAGCGTCAAACGTTTTGTAAATAGCTCCTACATTCCAAACGGGTGGTTCTTGCTGAACTTTTCCAAAGGGATTCTCTTTCTGATTTTTTAGATATGTGGGTTCTGTATATTCATTTTCATGGTATTCACTAGATGAAGCATTAAAGAAATTTAGTGTGGAAGCCATTCCTGCATAAGCCTTAGTAATATCCCATAAACTGCTTTCACCTCCTCCAAGAATCATAGCTAAACCGTAGTAGTCAGCGGGTTTATTAATAGATTTTTGATTCGTTTTTTTAAGAATATTGTAAAATCTATGAAATCCAAATTCGCGTAACATTCGTACAGCAGGAATATTCAACGATCTTGACAATGCAACACTTGCAGAAACAGCACCATTAAATTTTTTGTCGAAGTTTTCTGGAGTATAACCATTAACCGAGGTGGGAGTATCCGCTACTAAAGTATTTGGAAGAATCTCTCCTGAATGCAACATCGAAACGAAAAGAAAGGGTTTTAAAATACTTCCTGTATTTCTTGGTTTGTCAATGATATCTACAAAGTTATTGTGATCCGTTGTTGTGGGTGAATTTCCTACGTATGCGAGAATTTCTCGCGTATTTACATCCATCACTAAAATTGCCAAATTGTGAATTTGATTTTGTGCTAAAATGTAATGATGGTCTTTTGCTATATGATTTATTTTATTCTGAAGTGAAAAATCGAGGGTGGTTTTAACTCGTTTGCCTCGATGCTCTTTACGTACTTTCTCTGTTAGATGAGGCGTGTAATCGGGTAGGAGCTGAGGTTTTCCTGGTAGGTTTTCATCCAAAGCCAATTCATACGTGGTTTTATCAATCTCTTTTTTTTGATAGAGTTTTAATAAAAGAGCGTCTCTTTTTTGTTTTAATATAGCTTCGTTTTTTCCAGGAAAGATAAGCGATGGAGCATTTGGTAAAACCGCCAACGCAGCAGATTGTCCCCAGCTAAGCTCGTTAGCAGGAATCCCGAAATACCGCCAAGATGCCGTTTCTAGCCCAACAACATTTCCGCCAAAAGGAGCATACGATGCGTAAAGATTGAGAATAGATTTTTTGCTGTATCCAGCCTCTAATCGTGTGGCTTGAAAGATTTCAATCAGCTTTTCAAAATACGTTCTATTTTTATTTTCTCTCGAAAGCCTGATGACTTGCTGAGAGATTGTGCTTCCACCTCGTCTTGGTTTGCCGCTTATATTGTTCCAAAGTGCTTTTGAAATTGAAACAGGATTAAAACCTGGGTGCCAATAAAAATATTCGTCTTCAAAGTAAAGTACACACTTTTCAAATCTTTTTGGCACCGAATCTACTTCTGGAAAACGCCATTGTCCGTCATCTGCAATTCGGGCTCCTAACATTTCACCATTGCTACTTTCTACAACTGTTGCCATAGGAAAATCGAACAGCGGCCTTGGAAGTGAGAAAATCCACATAATAAATAAAACTAGAAAGAGGCTGAGTTTTATTTTGTGTTTCTTAATAAAGGGAATTGGCTTTTTCATCTTCTTGTTTTCCCTTTTGAATCTTGGACTGTCAATTTTAAAGTTTTATTGTTCAATTGTCACCCACCTTCCCTTGTTGCGTGCGTAATACATGTTATCATACATTGCTTCTGCTTGTGCGCCTGGAAGATAATATCTGCCTAAATATGAAGCATTCAATTTAACAGTGAATACTCTGGTTTTTCTTTTGTCTAAATCGAAAAAGAAATTTACTCGATCATCTCGAATATCTGTATATCTAGCATCTCCACTAGCACCACCTCCTAACTCTGTGAAACTTGTGTTTACAATTTCCCAACCACTTGGAAATATTTGTGATAGAGCTACATTTTTTACTTGGAAATCTGTTGTGTTAGTAACACTAACTTTGGCGTAAATCTTTGTGCCTTGGCGAAGTTTTGAAACGTCTATTACCTTTCCTGTTCCGTCCACAAACTCCGATTTCAAGAAGAGGTTTTTTTGCTCAGATAGTTCATTACCTAACTCGAGTTTCCCTGTTTGAGTAATCGTTATATACACCACATTATCTTTGTTGTTGTTGACAGTAATGGAGTTTTTCTTCATCGAAGATGGAAGTTCTCTTTGAGCTATAGGATGTGAAGACTTAATTGTCTCTGTTTTTCCATTTTGAGTAAAGCTTATATCTAAAGATTTTCCTCCATTTTTAATTGTCATTTTCGCCATAGCTAATAACCCATAGGAAGTTTCTTGTGTGCTTAAATAAGTGTTAGATGAAAGTTCCTTCGCAATAGCCGTGGCTATTTCTCTTTGATTTGAATCTTCTAAAATCACCATTGTTTCTAATGCCATTGCTCTGTTTCTAAATAGCGAGCCATAAGTGTAGGAATCTTGTTCTGAAGAAACGAAATTGATGTTGGCAATCTGGGCTATCTGTTTTGCTACATCTTTTTTGCC